>CAMVGH010000010.1 GCA_947166945.1 uncultured Clostridia bacterium | reverse complement strand
AGCACCCTTTTTAAAGGGGGCTGGCCGCCGGAGGCACTTGAGCGCAGCGACCTCTTTCCCCCGCCCGCCGGAGGCACTCAAGCGCAGCGGTTTATCAATACATACCGCCCATGCCGCCCATACCGCCGGCAGGAGCAGCCGGAGTTTCTTCCTTGATATCTGTTACGAGGCTCTCTGTGGTGAGTACCATAGCTGCAACGGAAGCAGCGTTCTGGAGAGCGGAGCGTGTTACCTTAGCAGGGTCAACGATACCGGCTTTGAGCATATCGGTGTATTCGCCCTTGAATGCATCGAAACCGTAGGACTTTCTGATCTTTGCGTCAGCCTTGCGGATATTATCTATGATAACAGAACCTTCAAGACCTGCATTTGCGGCGATCTGGCGAACAGGCTCTTCGAGAGCGCGGAGAACGATCTTAGCACCTGTCTTTTCGTCGCCTTCGAGAGTTGTGATGATCTTCTCAACGGGAGCCATAGCATTGATAAGAGCTGTTCCGCCGCCGGGAACGATACCCTCTTCTACGGCTGCCTTTGTAGCTGCGAGAGCGTCCTCGATGCGGAGCTTCTTCTCCTTCATCTCGATCTCTGTAGCTGCGCCGACCTTTATCACAGCGACACCGCCTGCGAGCTTTGCAAGGCGCTCCTGGAGCTTCTCCTTGTCGAAGTCGCTTGTTGTTGTTTCGAGCGCTGTTCTGATCTGACTTACTCTGTCCTTGATAGCAGCCTTCTTGCCTGCGCCGTCAACGATAGTAGTGTTCTCCTTTGTTACCTTGACCTGCTTTGCTGTACCGAGCATATCAACTGTAGCATCTGCAAGCTCGATGCCGAGGTCGCTTGTGATGACCTGACCGCCTGTGAGTACTGCGATATCCTGGAGCATTTCCTTACGTCTGTCGCCGAAGCCCGGAGCCTTGACAGCAACGCAGTTGAATGTTCCTCTCAGCTTGTTTACTATGATAGTAGTGAGAGCCTCGCCCTCGATATCCTCCGCGATTATGAGGAGCTTTTTACCGGTCTTCACGATCTGTTCGAGAAGCGGCAGGAGATCCTGTATAGCGGAGATCTTCTTATCTGTGATGAGGATATACGGATCGTCAAGCTCGGCAACCATCTTATCCATATCGGTAGCCATGTAGGGGGATATATAGCCTCTGTCGAACTGCATACCCTCGACCACTTCGCTGTATGTCTCTGCTGTCTTGCTTTCCTCGATAGTGATAACGCCGTCTGCGGAGACCTTATCCATAGCCTCTGCGATGAGCTTGCCGACGATCTCGCTTCCGGAAGATACTGTAGCGACTCTTGCTATATCGTCGCTGCTCTTTACCTTCTGTGAAGTCTTCTTTATCTCGTCAACGGCAGCGGCAACCGCCTTTTCGATACCGTTCTTTACTACCATGGGGTTTGCGCCTGCGGCAACATTCTTCATGCCCTCGCGAACGATAGCCTGTGCGAGCAGTGTAGCGGTAGTTGTACCGTCACCGGCAGCGTCGTTTGTCTTTGTGGAAACTTCCTTGACGAGCTGTGCGCCCATATTCTCGAAAGGATCTTCGAGGTCTATCTCCTTTGCGATAGTAACGCCGTCGTTTGTGATCAGCGGAGCGCCGAACTTCTTATCGAGAACAACGTTTCTGCCCTTAGGTCCGAGTGTGATCTTGACTGTATCTGCGAGCTTGTCGATACCTGCCTGTAAAGCCTTGCGGGCATCTTCGCCGTAAATGATCTGCTTTGCCATAATGAATTCTTCCTTTCGTCTTTGTTCTGCTTACTTGACTATAGCGAGTATATCGCTCTGACGGACTATTGTGTACTTCTCGCCGTCAACCTTTACCTCTGTGCCGGAGTACTTGCTGGTCAGCACCTTGTCGCCCTTCTTGACTTCCATCTTGACCTCTTTGCCGTCAACCACGCCGCCGGGACCAACTTCGATGATCTCTGCGATCTGGGGCTTTTCCTGTGCGGAGCTTGTGAGGATTATACCGCCCTTTGTTGTCTCCTCTGCTTCGAGGAACTTCAGAACTACTCTGTCTGCTAATGGAGTTATTTTCATTTTTACTACCTCCTGTGGTAAATAAAATTATTAACATTTCTCACGGGGAATTAGCACTTATCTCCCACGAGTGTTAGCACTCTTTTCTTCCGAGTGCTAACCGATAATCATATTATAGTCTTTTGCTTCCAAAAAATCAAGTGTTTTTTTCCGTTTTTTTAATTTTTAGCAATATCATACAATAAAGCTGCACATAAACGGCTTTTGCTTTGTGCAGCTTTTACAATTTCCTTATCTTTTCGCGCCCTTTGCGCCCTTACTTCCACCAAAACTTGCGTTTTCAAGAATGTTGCTGTCGAAGGAGAAGTTTATCGCTTTGTTCTCACGGTTACGCTTGAGAGCAAGCTCGATAAGTCTGTCGAGCATTTCGGGATAATGCAGTCCCGCGGCCTCCCAGAAATAGACCGCAAGACTTCCGGGGATCGTGTTTATCTCGTTGAGATAGATCTTATCTGTCGATTTATCAAGCATGAAGTCGATGCGCGCCACTCCCGCGCAGCCCAGAGCGCGGAACGCTCTGACCGCAAGTGTGCGTACTTCCTCGCGCTGCTCCGGAGTGATATCCGCGGGTATCTTTCTTTTCAGTGATGCCATACCGCTCTTACCGCCGGAGGACTTCGTTCCGCCGACATACTTATCCTGATAGCTGAGTATCTCATCGTTTGCCACAGGCTCTTCACATTCGCTCGCTTCCGCGGATTCGTAGTCGCCCAGTACCGAGCAGTTGATCTCTTTCAGTTCGGTTATAGCGTTCTCCACAAGCACCTTCAGCGCGAAAGTGAACGCATAATCCAGCGCGTCGATCAGCTCTTCGCGGCTCTTTGCCTTCCGTATCCCGACGCTTGAACCGAGGTTCACGGGCTTCACTATAACGGGGTACTGTGTGCGGCTCTCAATGCGTTCCGCTACCGTGTTCTGGTCTTTTGTGAACTCCTTTATATTTATGACAGTACCCGGCAGTACAGGTATATCATTGTCCGCGAACACGGTCTTCATCACATACTTATCCATTCCCACCGCACTTGACAGTACATCGCAGCCCGCGTACGGTATCCCGAGTGTCTGGAGATAGCCCTGCAAAGCGCCGTCCTCCACATTGGTCCCGTGGACCACCGGAAGAGCCACATCTATCACCGCCGCAACATTATTGCCGAATTTCTTCATAGGGTAGTGCAGAAGTTCGACCGTTCCGTTCCCGCCCACCGGCAGTACGCGGCTGCTTTCTTTCAGAAGTGCGGGAATGTTCTTGTACGCTTCGATCTTCCCGATATTCTCCCCTATGTAGAACTCAGTGTTCTTGGTGATATATATGGGTATGATCTCATATTTGTCGGTATTCAGCGATCTGCACGCCTGTAATGCGGATATGACCGAAACTTCATGCTCGACACTTTTTCCGCCGAAAAATACACCTACTCTTATCTTCATAATACAGTCTCCTTTTATCTTTATTCCGCTGTCGTTATTTCCGGTATATTCACCGGGATTTCCGGGAGCCCGGTCATCTCGGGTATATCCGGTTCAATATCTATCACCGGTATGTCCGGAATGTCCGGAATGTCCGGAATGTTTATCGGTTCCATGCTTATTGAGTATTTTGTGCTTACCGATATGGAATGTTTTGTTCCGGACCCGTTTTTTTCGCTGCTTTCCTCATCAGCTATTATGTATATCATAAGGATAATGAACAGCACACCTATTACCGCAAGCGTCACAAGCCCCACAAGACAGCCGCTGGGTACAGCTGTTCTGCCGCCGCCCGTATTCTGCCGGAGCTTTTCGTTCTCGATACGAAGTCTCTCGTTTTCGAGCTGCTTTGTTTCAAAGAACAGCTCATCGGCTTTGTTCAGTTTTTCCTTTTCTTTTATTACTTCACGGTCACGGGAGAACGCACCACCGCAGTTCGGACAGGTGTCGTACTTGTCGGTGTCTATCTGCGCGCCGCAGTAATCACAGTTTATCTTCATTTCGTTCCGTCCTGTATCAGAAATTATCCGGCAGGTCATTCTCAAGCAGGATAACACGCTTTCTGCCTGCCTGCACGGAATAGGCGCTGCTCATTGCCTCATTGAGATCCTTTGCCACGATTATGTGGTTCTCCGGGAATCCTTTCGCAAGCAGTCCCTCTTTTATGGGGGGAGCCTGCCGCTCACCCACAAGTATCGCAATATCGCAGCAATCCGCCGCGTCCATTCCCAGTTCCTTGTTGAGCTGATATTCGCGCTCTCCCAGTTCTATCATTCCCGGGGTCGCAACTATACGAAGCGCATCGAACATAGACAGCGTCTTCAGCGCAGCTCTCGCACCGGCAGGATTGGAGTTGAACGCGTCATCTATTATCGTGACTCCGCTGCCCTTGTCAAGTATCTCCATTCTGTGCGGTACGGCTTCGAGCCGCTTCACCGGGAATACCAGTTCTTCAAGGGATATGCCCAGTTCGTGTGACACCGCGACAGCTCCGAGTATGTTCTGTACGTTGTGTTCACCCAGAAGCTTCGTGTGGAAGCGCTGTTCCTCGTTCCCGTGATGAACGGTGAAATCCGTGCCTTTCTCGGTCACTGTGATATCCGCTGCCGTGTAATCCCAGGCACCGCCGTTTATGCCGTATGTCACATGATCCTTGCTTATCTTGTGTTCTCTTATGAATTCATTGTCGTAGTTGAGGAATACCGTGCCGTCGGTGACAGCGTCGGCTATCTCGAATTTTGTCTTTATGATGTTCTCTACCGAACCGAATGTTTCAAGATGCTGTTCGCCTATGGAGGTGATTATGGAATGTTTCGGGTGAACTATGTCACAGATCTCCTTTATCTCGCCGACTCCCTTAGCTCCCATCTCGCAGAGGAATATCTGGTGTGTGGCGTTGAGACTGCCGCGGACTACCTTGACAACGCCCATTGTGGTATTGAAACTGCCGGGTGTCATCAGCACATTGTACTTTGCCGACAGCAGCTTTTCAAGGTAGAACTTTGTTGATGTCTTGCCATAGCTTCCGGTAATGCCGATGACGGTCGTATCGGGAAGCTCATTTATGATCCGCTTTGCATCGTTGATGTAGTAGTTGTTTACCGCCTTTTCTACCGGCTTGTTTATGAAATTGGCAAGGCACGGCATAAATACGCACAGCCACGGCAGCAGTGTCACTGCCGCGAAATACAGTTTCCAGTGATACAGGAAGACGAACGACAGTGCGCATACCGCGCCATAGACCACTGTCGTTGTGACGCACATTCTTATGACGCGCGGTGTGAATACCAGTTTCTTCTTGACCGGTTTCTTTGAAAGGACTGCCGATACAATAGCGCCCGCAAACATCATTGCGGCACCGATGTACGGGAGCAGATCACAGATCACCCAGATCACGGTATTTCCTTCAAAGTATGCCCACAATGCCGTGACAGCGGAAATTACAAGGTACAGTTCCGGAAATATCGCCCGCTTCCACATATCCGTGCGGTTCTTCTTCCACCACTCGAACTGTTCATGCGCGCTGTACGAGTTGAGCTGGAACATGTGCATGAAATGTATGAAATTTATCACGAAATTCGCGAGGACTCCCGCGAAAAACAATATATGTGCAAAAACAGTCATAATTCAATCCTTACTTTACAGTGATAAGCCGATGAATGCGGCGAGAACGCGGAGGAAAAGGTACTGCTGGTCGGCAAAAGCGAAGTGTCCGGCGTTGTCGATCGTCACAAGAGCCGCCGCCGGCATCTCTTTTTCCATTCTCTGTGCGTCGGAGAGCGGCACCGCGTCATCATTCCTGCCCCAGATCAGCAGCGTCTCCGCATCGCACTGCGGCAGAAGCGGGGAAAGGTCTTCGTTGACTGTTTTTACCAGCACCTGCCGCATCATCGGAGAAGCCGCCCGGTAGTCTGCCGAACCGTGCTTCATGCGGAATTTTTCCAGAGCATTCGGGAACAGCGTCCTCATCACCGCCGTGGAAAGAAATCTCTTTCCGCGCTGATAGGCTCTGGCTTTTTTCTTTGCCTGTTCGGACGGTTCGTGCCTTATTCCGGCAGCTCCCGTAAGAACGATCTTGTTTATTTTCAGCCGTGGGTCTTTCCGTGCCATGAGTTTCAGGGTAATTCGTCCCCCGAAGCTGTGGGCGAACAGCATACATTCCGTGATGCCGAACTTTTCGCACATTTCCAGCACAAAGTCTGCGTAATCGTCCACGCTCCATGCCTCCGGCGGTTCGGGCGTTTCGCCGAATCCCGGGAGATCGGGGGCGATCACATGGTATTTCTCAGCGAGAGTGTCTATTATCGGGGTATAGATCGAGATGCTCGTTCCCCACCCCTGCAGCACCAGCGCGTGATCGCCGTCACCGTTCTCTATATAACTTACGGGTATTCCCTTGACAGTTATCTCCATAATTCTCTCCGATATTGTCAGAAATTTGCATACTTATTTATTATACACCCACATATACTGTTTTGTCAAGAAAAAACGCCTCCGCACCTCATTTCCGAGGGGAAGGCGTCCTTTGGCTTTGTTCGTCAGCAGTTTTCTCCGCCGTTATCGTTCTTTTCTGCGGCGGTCTGCTTATTTTTCTTGTTCTTGCCCATTATTTTTCCTCCTGTACCGAGGTTATTCCGGTACACTTTTATTATTTGCAGATCACGCGCTGTTATTCACATCGGAAGAATAACGGAAAGCAGGGCAAGGACGAGCGCCTTGTCCGCGCCCTGTTTATACAGCAAACAGGCGAGGGCAAGTATCAGCATCGTGTCGCCGTCAAACGGCACTGTCCCGCTGTTCATCGGTCTCCGGCGGTTCCTCTGTTCCGTTTTCCGCGTATTCCTCCGAGTTCCCGTTCTCTTCCCGAAAGCAGTCATCCGCTTCCTCGCCGGTCCCGCAGGAAAACTGCGGGAAATCGGTGGTATCGCTGTCCTCGCCGTCGTTCATGAGATGCTTCATCATCTCGGTGCTGCGGGTCATCTCCTCAAGTATCTCCGCCGCTTTTTTCAGCCCGGCACCTCCGCCCTCGCCTTTCAGAAGCTCGTCGGCGGTATATACGCCGTAGTTTTC
This sequence comes from uncultured Clostridia bacterium, assembly GCA_947166945.1. Lineage (GTDB taxonomy): Bacteria > Bacillota > Clostridia > Oscillospirales > Ruminococcaceae > Ruminiclostridium_E. The sequence goes on along the minus strand of CAMVGH010000010.1, from coordinate 34,440 downwards.
GTCCTCTTCATGCGCGGGCGCAGGCTCGGTATCATGTTCGCTGAACTGCTCCTGTGCCGGCATTTCCTCCGCCGTATCCGGAACTTTCTCTTCAGTCGGGAGTTCTGTGCTCCCGGCAGTCTCCGCTTCCGTGATATGCTCTTCTGTCTCCGGGGCAGCGGCGGGTTCCGGCTCCGGTTCGCTCACCGCGGAAGCGGTCGGCGGCTCTGCCGCGTGCGAACGCTTCACCATGCTCATGGCGGCGTTCATGTATTCCTTCTGTCTGCGTTCAAGCTCAGCTGCGCTGATCTTTTCCTTCTTCCATTCCATATAAATGACCTCCGTTCAGTCGTCCCGCAGCAGCGGGAGAATGCTCATTATTTTCAGTATGCCCGCAGCACGGTCGAGTTTCGGGCGGTTCTCCTCGCGCAGCAGCGGACGCAGTGCCGTTAAAAAAGCGGTGTCCGCGCTGTCCTCACCAAGTTTCGAGATTATCCCCAGCAGCTTTATCAGCAGTTCGGGGTCTATATCGATATTCCCGAACGCCCCGCCGGAGCCTTCTTCGTCCCCATCAGATGAAAACAAACCGCTCAGCAGCCCCGCAATATCGCTCATGTCCGCCACCGCCCTCACCTCCCGCAGAGCGCCGCCGCGCTAATTGTACTTCTTTCTGATATCTTCGGCGAGTTTCCTGTCATTAAGGGCTTCGTCAAGCTTTCTGCCGTCGGCGCCGCTCATGTACTTCTTTATCTCGGCGGTATTGCCGCTCTTCAGAGCTTCCCGGAGCTTATCCTCGGGCATGCCGAGCTGTGTGCTTGCTGCTTTTATCAGCTTTTCGGTGTTGATCTTCATCTTATATCCCCCCTTTCAAAAGATATGCCGGAAAAGTGCGGAATAGTACATTTCCCCGGAATGTCGGATTGTAATCTTTCTGCAACTTTCTTCGTCGTATTATCTAAAAAATATATAAAAATTCGATAATATTTTTAAAAACATTTGACTTGATAGTGTTTTAATGTTATAATAGTAAGCGGAAATGAACGGGATCGCCCCGAAAGGGCTGAACAGGAGGTCATAATGAAAATTATAGCAGTATCCGACACAAATAAGGATTACCACGGTTATAAAGCCGTTGTCGAGAAAAACCTCGACGCGGATATGATAATCCACCTCGGAGACGGTGAGCATGAGTATGCCGATGTGCAGAGGGAGTTTCCGCAGATGAAGTTCTACTATGTAGGCGGCGAGTGTGACTACGGTCATCACAAGATGCTCGAAGTTATCGAGGCGGGCGGCTATAAGATACTCTGCGTACACGGCCATGAGCATAACGTTCAGGGTACCCTTGACGCGCTCATCGGTGAAGCAAAGCAGCACGGCTGCAAGGTAGCCCTCTACGGTCACACCCACATGTACCGCACTGAGTGCATCGACGGGGTTTATATAATGAATCCCGGCGCCATAGACTCCCCGCGCGGCAAAAACAAGCCCTCCTACGGTGTGCTTACCATAGATGATGAAGGAAAGCTCACCATGAATATAGTAGCGCTCAAATAAATTATATGCAGATCGCAGACAGCGGTCACAAAGGAACAGATAGCCAATGAACAAACCATACATAGTATGCCTTAAATTCGGTACATGGAGAAACGAACTCTGGTTCTCGGCACCTGATGATGAGGAAACTGCCGAAAAATGGGAAGGCGCGGTCAGGATGCTCCCCGAGGTAAGCTCGAACTGTGCCAATTCAAACGATTTTATGTCCGCCGCAGTGGAGCATTTTGAGGAACGCGGATTTACGCGTATCCGCCGCTGATGCTCCGGAAGATCACAGTCGGTAAAAACTCCGCCGGACAGCGTATAGACAGATTTCTGCTGAAAACATTCCCCTCTGTGTCTCAGGGTACAGTGTGCCGTCTTATCCGGAAGAAGGATATAAAGGTGGGCGGAAAGCGCACCGACCCCGCATATAAGCTCTGTGAAGGGGACGAGATCTCGGTGTACGCTCCCGAGGATATTTTCGTTCAGAAGCAGTCCGACAGCGGTTTTATGGCTGCCGCAGGCACGGTTAAAGTCATCTACGAAGACGAAAATATACTGCTTGCCGATAAGGAGACAGGGCTTCTCGTTCACGAGGACGACAGCGAAAACAGCGATACTCTCATAAACCGTATAAAAAAATATCTGTACGAAAAGGGCGAGTATTCCCCCGACAGGGAGGAATGTTTTGCCCCTGCTTTGTGCAACCGCATCGACCGCAACACTTCCGGAATCGTTATCGCCGCCAAGAACGCGGAGAGCCTTCGTATCCTGAATCAGAAGATACGCGACCGTGAGCTTACCAAACTGTATCTGTGCGCGGTATGCGGCACACCGGAAAAACGTGAGGACACCCTCACCGCGTACCTTTTCAAAAATCAGGCGGAAAACCGCGTTATCATCACAGATAAGAAGACCCCCGAAAACCGCACTGTCGTTACCAGATACCGCGTTATCTCCGTAAATGCCGACGGTGACAGCCTTCTTGAGGTGGATCTCATCACCGGCCGCACCCACCAGATACGTGCTCATATGGCATATATCGGTCATCCGCTGCTCGGAGACGGAAAATACGGTTCCAACCGCATAAACAAGGAAAAAGGCTACAGATATCAGGCGTTATGCAGCTACAAGCTCCGCTTTGAATTCACAACCGATGCCGGTATCCTCTCATATCTCGACAAAAAAGAATTTGAAACAGACAATATCTGGTTTCTCGGTAAATTCGGAAAAAGCACTGTATGAGCAGTGCTTTTTTTCATATACTATCATCGTACTCTGAAAGAAAAAAGGTGATAATATGAGACCCGGAATGAAATACAGGGGAACGCACAACGAATTCCCGCTGCGGGACGATATGGCTATGACCGGAACGGCAAGCACCACTGAGTGTACAGGGCTTGTCCCGGAAGGAAATATTGACAGCGCGGAGGAATTTGATGACAGAAACAGACTGAATAAGTTTTCCGAAGGAAAAAGCAAGAGATAAGAAAGCCGCACGGTGCGGATAAGAATGCGCCGTGCGGTATTTTTGTCCATAATTTTTTGAAAAATTTCAAAAAAAGTGATGACAAATAAGAAATAATGTGATATAATATATTGGAATGTGCTTGAGAAGGCACGAATGTATTTTGTACGGAACATGAAAGGAATGGTAGAACAATGCCGGCAAGTATCGTAGTAGGAACTCAGTGGGGCGATGAGGGAAAAGGCAAGATAATCGACATAATCGCTTCAAGGGCGGATGTGGTAGTCCGTTCGCAGGGCGGAAACAACGCGGGTCATACAGTAGTGAATGAGGGGCAGACCTATAAACTTCACCTTATCCCGTCCGGAATACTCTATAAGGAAACACTCTGCTGCATCGGAGCGGGCGTGGTGCTCGACCCTAAGGATTTCATCGGCGAACTGGACAGCCTCGGGGCAAGAGGAGTGTCTTTCGATAATCTGAAGATCGACCCGAGAGCCCATGTGATAATGCCGTGGCATATTGCTCTGGACGGTCTTTCCGAGCAGTTCAGGGGCAACAGCGATATCGGCACCACCAAGCGCGGCATCGGTCCTACCTATATGGATAAATATGAGCGCTGCGGCATAAGAGTGTATGATCTCATTCACCCCGAGGTGTTCGCGGAAAAAGCACGCGCTACCGGAAAGCTCAAAAATGCTATAATCACCAAGGTTTACGGCGGTGAAGCCATTGATATCGAAGCAGTGATAAAAGAATACACCGAGTACGGAAAGCGTATCGCAAAGTATGTCGATGATGTTTCCGTTATCGTGTACGAAGCAGCAAAGGCGGGCAAGCAGATCATGTTCGAGGGCGCACAGGCCACATTGCTCGATATAGATTTCGGTACATACCCCTATGTAACATCATCACACCCCGTTTCAGCAGGCGTCTGCGTCGGAACAGGCGTAGGGCCCATGATAATCAATGATATCATAGGAGTTGCAAAGGCATACACCACCCGTGTCGGCAAGGGACCTTTCCCGACCGAGCTGAACGATGAGACCGGAGATACTATCCGCAACAAGGGCGGCGAGTTCGGTACCACCACAGGCAGACCGAGAAGAACAGGCTGGTTCGACGCGGTGATCGTTCGTCATTCGGTACGCGTGAACGGACTTTCCAAGCTGGCTATAAACAAGCTCGATACATTGAGCGGTATAGGAGATCTGAAGATCTGCACCGCGTACAAGAAGCCCGACGGCTCCATTATCAGGGATTTCCCGGCGACGCTTGAGGAACTTGCTGACTGTGAGCCTGTATATGAGACTTTCCCCGGATTCGATGACGATGTTTCGGGCTGCAGGTCCTTCGATGAACTGCCGGAGATTTGCAGACAATACATACTCAAACTTGAGGAACTGTGCGGCTGCAGGATAGCAATGGTAGGCATAGGTCCCGACAGGAGCCAGATCTTAGAAAGATAACAGATGAACGTACTTTTTGTCGGAGATGTGGTCGGACAGCGGAGCGCCGAACATCTCATAAAGACGCTCCCGAAACTGCGGCGTGAGTATTCCGTCGATCTGACCGTGGTGAACGGCGAAAATTCCGCCGACGGAAACGGCATCACTCCATATTCGGCAAAGATACTGCTGGACGGTGCCGATGTTATAACCACCGGCAACCACTGTTTCCGGCGGCGGGAAATGAATGATATGTTCGAGGAGAATTCCTCGATAATACGTCCCGCCAATTTCGGAGATACCGTCGGCCGGGGCTATACCATAGTCGATATGGGACGAACGAGGGCGGCAGTGGTCAACTTGATCGGTATGGCTTATATGGAGAGCTGTGACAATCCGTTCCACTGCATCGACAGGATACTTCCGGAGATCGACGCGCCGGTAATAATCGTGGATTTCCATGCGGAAGCCACATCTGAAAAGAAAGCAATGGGTTTTTATCTCGCCGGCAGGGTCTCTGCGGTCATCGGAACACATACCCATGTGCAGACGGCGGACGAGCAGATACTTTCCGGACATACGGGATACATCACCGATGTGGGATTTACCGGGGTGCGGGATTCCGTTCTCGGTATAGACAAAGATGTGATAATAGCAAGACTTACAACGTACTATCCACAGAAACATATATATCCGGACGGCGATATAATGATAAACGCCGTTCTGCTGAGGATAGACGAAAAAAGCGGGAAATGCGCAGGCATTGAGCGCATAAATATCTGTGAATAACGGAAATCTATGCTTATGCCTTGTTTTATGAAATGCGGGACATAAGCATATAATTAAATGATTATATGAAGGGGAGGAATTGAACATGGACATCATCAAGGTATCTTCGAGAAGTGTTCCGAAATCGGTAGCCGGAGCTATCAGCGCAGTGATACGCGGAGGTTCGCCGGCAGTTGTCGAAGCTGTCGGAGCGGGTGCTGTAAATCAGGCAGTCAAGGCCGCAGCGGTAGCAAGAACATTTCTTGCCGAGGACGGCATCGAAGCTGTCTGCATTCCCGAGTTTGAGGAATTTGAAGTCGCCGGCGAGATGAAGACCGGTATGAAGTTTACTATTGATAAGCGGTAAGAGAAATACAGTCCGTGCTTTGGTCATATAAAAACCGGGCGCGGACTTTATTTTCGCAAATTTAATTGACAATTTATATAAATCGTGCTATAATAATGCAAATTTAATTTACGCAAGGAGGAATATAAGCATGGCTCTGGTCGTAGAACATCTCTCCAAAAAATTCGGAGATCATGTTGCGGTCGAAGATCTGTCGTTCGAGATACCGAAGCCGGGCATTTTCGCCTTTCTCGGAACGAACGGCGCAGGGAAAAGCACTTCCATACGCATGATACTGAATATGCTGTCGAGAGACAGCGGTAATGTGATATGGAACGGCGAACCGCTGGACGTTATGAAGGAAAAAATAGGATATCTCGCGGAAGAACGCGGGCTTTACCCGAAATACAATATCCTTGAACAGATGCAGTATTTCTGCGCTATAAAGGGTATGAAGAAGAGGGAAGCCAATGCCGCGATCGATTATCTTTTTTCAAGGCTGAAGATCGAAGAGTACAAAAAGAAAAAGGCAGATCAGCTTTCAAAGGGAAATCAGCAGAAAGTGCAGCTCGCGGCGGCACTGCTGAACAATCCGGAGATAATCATTCTTGATGAACCGCTGAGCGGTCTCGATCCGGTCAACGCCGATCTTTTCAAGAGTATTATCCGCGAGGAACGCGATAAGGGCAAGTACATAATCATGTCCTCGCATCAGATGGAAACGATAGAGGAATTCTGTGAGGATCTGGTGCTGCTGCACCACGGACACGTTGTTATGGACGGCAATCTCAATGAGATAAAGAGACAGCGCGGACGCGAGAACCTCACCGTAAAGACGGACAGACCTATCGGGGATATCGCCGAAAGATGCGGGCTTACACTGGTTGAAGAGACTCCCAACGGCTCCTCGTTCAAAGTCAAGTCTGAAGAGGACGCGAAGGCAATGCTGGCTGAGATGATCTCACAGAATATCGGAGTAATAAAGTTCGATCTGCGCGAACCGTCGCTGCACGAACTTTTTGTCGAAAAGTGCGGAGGTGAAGCAAATGAAGGCTAATGGTTGGAGAGAAGTATTTGCGTTTACCTTTATCCAGCAGATAAAGACAAAATCATTCATCATCGGAACGGTGGTCATCACACTGATAGTTGCCCTGATCGCGTTCATGGCGAACTTCCTGCCTACGCTGTTCATCGGTGACAACGCTATAAACGGAGGCGCCAATGATGATTCGGGACCGATGATCGATAACCTTTATATCGCAAATGAGACCGGTTACGAATTTGATATGCAGGGCATCGCACAGACTCTGAAATTCGATCTTCATGAGATCTCTGCCGAAGAAGTGCAGGCAAAGACCGATGCTATCGCAGGCTCGACGGAAAGAACGGTAGTTTCCCGTATCTATATAGAAAACGATATGCTCGCTGTAGATTCCCGCTATTCCCCCGAGGTAGGCAAGGGCGACTGCCAGTCGCTTACATCGATGCTGTCCTCGGAAGTGAGAACACAATTCCTGCTCCTTTCCGGAGTTCCGGAGGATAAGATCCTTACAGCGGTCGCGGGGGTACAGACCACGGTAAGCTGCGCGGGCGAAGAACCGGTCGGAATGATACAGGAGATCATGAATTCGATTGTCCCGATGCTCTCTGCGATAGTGCTGTTCATCTTTATATTCTCGTACAGCCAGCTGGTCGCGCAGGCAATAGCGATAGAGAAATCTTCACGTATTGTTGAATATCTGCTCACGTCCATAAAGCCTCTCGCTCTTATAGTGGGAAAGGTGCTTGCGATGTGTGCCGTATCGCTTATGCAGTTCCTTATCATAATTGCGGGCGGGGCTGTCGGACTGCTTGCTTCGATGCCTTTCGGTATCATCTCCAAGTTCGGCGACCTTGCCGCGGCGGCTTCCGCGCAGATGCCCGCAGGAGCGGGATCGGCAGACTTCAATGCACAGAGCATAATTGCCGATGTAGGCAAGGCATTCTCCAATGTTGACGTCACAATGTTTATCATAATGATACTCACATTCATTCTCGGATTTCTGCTGTTTGCGGGTATAGCCGGTCTCGCAGGCGCGAGCGTAAGCAAGATGGAGGATCTCGGTCCGGCGATCCAGCCCCTTTCGATAATCGGTGTGCTCGGATTTTACCTTGCGTACTTCCCGCAGATTACCGGAGAAGAGAATACCATGAGCATGCTTGCCCGCTATATCCCCATTTCCTCGCCGTTTATACTGCCCTCCGACTATATGCTCGGCAAGATCGGAGTAACCGAGGCGTTCATCTCGATCGCCATATTGCTGGTATGTGATGTGCTGATAATGGTGCTTGTCGCCAAGGTGTATGAGAATATAATTCTCCATACCGGAAGCCGTCTCAAGCTCGGCGATATGCTCAAAATGTCAAAGTGATACCTAAAACCCATGCCAAGCCCCTGCCAATCATGCAGGGGCTTTTCCGATAAATGCACAGTTAATGCGCGGCGGTTTTGTGCTATTTTGCCGAAAATGGCGAATTCCCCTTGAAAACATAGTAAACCTATGGTATAATGCCAATATAAATAAAATGGGGGAATATCAATGAAGATCTCGACAAAGGGCAGATACGCCCTCCGGATGCTTGTGGATATATGCGCGCATGAAGCGGACGGCTTCATTTCACTGAAAGAGATATCCGACAGGCAGAATATATCCAAAAAATACCTTGAACAGATAGTGCCGCTGCTGACCCGTAACGGCATACTCCGCACAAACCGCGGAAATAAGGGCGGCTACGCTCTCGCAAAGGATAAGGACTCCATAACGGTGGGTGAAGTGCTGAGAGCGACAGAGGGCAGTCTCGCACCGGTGGCGTGTTTGGAATGTGAGGTAAATGACTGTCCGAGAGCGGCATCGTGTGATACGCTGTTTGTCTGGGAGGGGCTTCAGAAAGTCATCTCCGGATATCTTGACGGCATAACCATAGCAAATATTTCCGAGCGCAGTCTCGGAAGCGGCGGCGACTACTGCATTTGAAAGGACATAGCCTATGTATCTCGAGGATATTCAGATAAGCTCGGAAAAGACAATTGAAAATATAGTGATAGAAAAGGAAGAAATGCTGGATTTCGCAAAGAAGTACAATCCTGTGAAGATACATACCGATGAGGATTTTGCGAAAGAGACCCGTTTCGGCGGGCTGATCGCGGCAGGCATGATGTCGTTTCTCTCCGTATGGGCGCAGTATGTACCGGTGGATTTCGCGGGAGACGATCTTGTCGCAGGGAAGTCAACGGCTGTGGAGTGGCTCAGACCCGTATATGCCGGAGATGTCCTGCGCGGAGTGGCTACGGTCACCGGACTGTCATTCAGGAATGAGCATAACGGACTTATGACCGTGACCATAGATGTCTATAACCAGTACGATGCAAAAGTGCTCACAAGCGTGGTCGAATCTGTGGTAAAACGCAGACCGAAGAACTGAAAGAGGTGGCTGTATGACTGACCGCGAACGGGATTATTACGACAACTTCACAAAGGATATCTTTGAGACGCTGAAAAAGATGAGCAGCAACGACGAGCGCCGGGAATTCATCGTGCAGACATACGAAAATCTGTACGAGAAACTAAAAGCAGCGGATAAAAGCGCTGTGCCGGGAGGAAACGGAGCGCCGGAGCCGGTGAATGTCGATCTCGGAAAGCTGCGGGAGGATCTGGGGCAGATACGCGGTATCGGCGGGCAGAGACTCGACGAGATAATGAACGTCATAAAAAAGCACCTTGATGTATCGGAATAAGAATTCATGTCCGCCGTTCGGTATGAGCGGCGGATTGTTTATTGTTTGCCTTTATGCTTGACATTTCTTATAAAAAGGAGTATATTATACTATATATAGATTTGATCACGGAGATATTATATGAATATAATCATTGTCGGCTGCGGCAAGGTCGGACAGGCGCTCGCCGAACAGCTGAACGAAGAAGGAAATGACATAACCGTCATAGATATGCTTGCCGCAAAGGTGAACGAGACTACCGCAAGATACGATGTCCTCGGCGTGGTAGGCAACGGCGCTACCCATGCGGTACAGCAGGAGGCAGGCATAAGGCAGGCAGACCTGCTTATCGCGGTGACCGGCTCGGACGAGCTGAACCTGCTATGCTGCCTTATCGCGAAAAAAGCCGGTAACTGCCATACCATAGCCCGTGTGAGAAGTCCTCAGTACAGCAGTGAGGCTCCTTATCTGAAGGAAGAACTCGGTCTTGCTATGGTGATAAACCCCGAACAGGCTGCCGCGGCGGAGATAGCGAGAGTGCTGCGTTTCCCGTCGGCACTGAAGATAGATACTTTTGCAAGAGGCAGGGTGGAGCTGCTGAAATTCAAGCTCCCCGAGGACAGCCCTCTGGCCGGTCTCGCGGTCAAGGAGATATCCACAAAACTGCACTGCGATGTTCTTGTCTGCACGGTCGAACGCGGTGATAATGCATATATCGCGAACGGTGAATTCAGATTCCTCGATAAGGATATAATCTCGATAATCGCGTCCCCGAAGAATGCGAACGCCTTCTTCAAACAGATACACTACAAGACCAACTCCGTAAAGGACGTTATGATCGTCGGCGGCGGCGATATCACACATTACCTGTGCGAGACCCTGAACCGTTCCGGCATGAACATAAAAGTCATAGAAAAGGATCTTGCAAAGTGCGAGGAGATATCCGAAAAACTTGAGTATGTGACTGTCATCAACGGCGATGCGGTGGATCAGCAGGTGCTTCTCGAAGAGGGCGTTGCTACCACGGGAGGATTTGTGGCGCTCACCAACCTCGACGAGGAGAATATTCTCCTTTCCCTGTTCGCAAAGTCCGTAAGCAAGGGTAAGCTTGTCACGAAGGTGAACCGTATAGATTTCGATGACGTGATCCGTCATCTTGAGCTTGACACTGTCATCTATCCGAAGAATATCACCTCGGAGAGCATAGTTCGCTATGTGCGCGCTATGAAGAACACGATAGGCAGCAATGTCGAGACCCTGTACAGCATAATCAAGGGCAAGGTAGATGCCTCGGAGTTCATAATCCGCGACAATTCCCCGATAGTCGGCAAGCCGTTAATGGAACTGAAGCTGAAGCACAATGTGCTGGTAGCCTCGATATGGCGTGACAGAAAAGTGATAATCCCGCGAGGCGGAGACAGTATGCAGGTAGGTGACAGCGTGGTCATAGTATCGTCTTTCCCGCTGCACGATATCACGGACATTCTTGAAAAATAAATCACGGAGCATACATATAAATGAATTTTCGTATGATAGGGAATATCCTCGGGTGGCTGCTGATATTCGAGAGCATATTCCTTGCGGTGCCGCTTCTTACCGCGGCGATATGCTGGGAGGCGGAATTCTGGGTATTCCTCGGGACAGCCGCGTTCTGTCTTGCCGCGGGTGTACTCATAACAAGAAAAAAGCCCGCCAATACAACGCTCTATTCCCGGGAAGGATTTATCATAGTTGCGCTGAGCTGGATCGTTCTTTCACTGTTCGGTGCTTTGCCGTACTTTTTTTCCGGCGTTATTCCGTCTTACATCGACTCGCTGTTTGAGGCGGTGTCCGGCTTTTCCACCATGGGTGCCACAGTCCTGCCGGAAGTGGAGCATCTGCCGCGCTCGATACTGATATGGCGCAGTTTCACCCACTGGGTGGGAGGAATGGGCGTGCTTGTGTTCATTATGGCATTCCTGCCGCTGTCCGGCGGACAGAATATGCATATAATGAAAGCGGAGTCCCCCGGGCCTTCGGTGAGCAAGCTTGTCCCTCACGTCCGGACAACGGCAATGCTGCTGTATTCGATATATTTCGGACTTACGTTCGCGGAGCTGATAGTACTGGTCATCTGCGGAATGGATCCGTTTGAGGCGATAAACACCGCCTTTTCCACTGCCGGAACGGGAGGTTTCGGAGTGCGCAACGACAGCTTCGGAAGCTACTCCCCGGCGCTTCAGATCGTTGTCACGGTATTCATGCTGATGTTCGGCATAAATTTCAACAGCTATTTCTTTATCGGAAAGCTGAAATTCCGGGAGGCATTCACGACCGAAGTGGTCGCGTTCCTGCTGGTGGTCATCGGAGCTACCGCGGTCATTGCCATCAACATCAACAGCCTTTACGCCGATATGAACGAGTCCGTCCGCCATTCCGCGTTCACTGTGGCTTCAATAATATCCACCACAGGATTCAGCACCGAGGACTTCAATAAATGGCCGGAACTGTCACGTTCAATAATAGTCATGCTGATGTTCATAGGCAGCTGCGCGGGAAGTACCGGCGGCGGTATCAAGATATCCCGCTTTCTGATCCTTTTCAAGGGCATCAAGAAAGAGCTTGACGTACAGATACACCCGCACCGTGTCAAGAAGATCAAGATCGACGGTCACATGATCGAGCATGAGGTAGTGCGTTCGGTCAATGTGTATATGGTATGCTATTTCCTGGTATTCGCTGTTTCGATGCTGCTCCTGTCCTTTGACAACTATGACCTGATAACCAACTTCACGGCGGTAGCGGCCGCGATAAACAATGTGGGACCCGGACTGGAGCTTGCGGGACCCGCCTCGAATTACAGCGTGTTCTCCGAACCTACCAAGCTGATCCTCATTTTCGATATGCTCGCGGGAAGGCTTGAGCTGTTTCCGATACTGCTCCTGTTCTCGCCAAATACATGGAAAAAATGAGCGGCAGCACGGTTTTGCTCTTGAAAATCACGGCGGTTTATGCTATGATAGGAATATCGGTGAAACGATTACATCAATGACAAGGAGAACTGCAATATGAAATTTTCCGACGGCTTCTGGCTCAATAAGCCGGGCTATAATGTAAACTATGCTGAACAGATGTACGAGATCACAGCGGACGAGCGCTCGGTGACCGTTTTTGCAACGTCCCGATATATTCAGAACAGAGGGCAGACTCTCGGAGGTCCGTGCATCGAGATAAAATTCACTTCAACGCGTGAAAACTCGATCAAGGTAACGGAAGATCACTACAAGGGCGCCGCGCGGAAAGGTCCGGAATTTTCTCTGTATGAGGACAAGGATTTCAGACCCGTTATAAACAGGCTGGATAACGGCGGCTATGAACTGATATCCGGAAAGACAAAGGCGGTCATAGGTGCTGAAAAAGGCGCCTGGGACATAAAATACTACTATGACGGCAGACTGCTTACAAAACAGGGCTGGCGCACCGCAAGCTATATAGAGGAAAGCGGCTCAAGGACAGAGAGCAGGATGCTCGCAAAGAAGAACGAGGCTTTCTACGCGGACAGCGAGACCGACGACAGCGCGTATATGCGGGATATGTTCAATATCGCAGTAGGGGAGAATATATACGGATTCGGCGAGAAGTTCACCACATTCGTCAAGAACGGGCAGTCCGTCGATGTATGGAACAATGACGGCGGTACCTGCACCGAGCAGACCTACAAATCCATACCGTTCTTCGTGTCCTCACGCGGTTACGGCTGCCTTGTGAATCACCCGGAAAAGGTGATGTTTGAGGTAGCAAGCGAAACAGTCTCGAAAGTGGCATTCGCTGTACAGGGGCAGCACCTTGAATACTTTGTGTTCGGCGGTGAAACTATTGCGGACGTGCTGCGCGCATATACCGACCTTACCGGAAAGCCCGCGCTTCCGCCTGCATTCACGTTCGGTCTGTGGCTCACCACTTCATTTACCACCGACTATGACGAAAAGACGGTCACATCGTTCATCGACGAAATGGAGCGCCGGGATATCCCGCTGGAAGTATTCCATTTCGACAGTTTCTGGATGAAGGGTTTCAACTGGTGCGACTTCACATGGGACGATAAGATGTTCGATGACCCGGAGGCAATGCTGGGCAGGCTGCATAAAAAGAACCTTGAGATATGCGTCTGGATAAATCCGTACATCGCCCAGCGTTCGTCATTGTTTGACGAGGGCGTGAAGCACGGCTACTTCATAAAGAAGAAAGACGGCTCTGTATTCCAGACGGATATGTGGCAGCCGGGAATGGCTATCGTCGATTTCACCAATCCGGCTGCCTGCGAGTGGTACGCCTCAAAGCTGAAAGCGCTCTGCAAGATGGGCGTTGATACGTTCAAGACGGATTTCGGCGAGAGAATACCCACAGACGTCGTTTATTACGACGGCTCCGATCCGTATAAAATGCACAATTATTACACATACCTTTATAATAAGACGGTATTTGAAGTCCTTGAAAGACACTACGGAAAGAACAAGGCATGTCTGTTCGCAAGATCAGCGACTGTGGGCGGTCAGCAGTTCCCGGTACACTGGGGCGGAGACTGCTTCTCCAATTATGAGAGTATGTGGGAGACTGTTCGCGGCGGATTATCGCTGTGTATGTCGGGATTCGGATTTTTCAGCCATGACATTTCCGGCTTCGAGGCGACCGGCACCCCCGATCTGTACAAGCGCTGGTCGGCGTTCGGGCTGATGTCCACACATTCAAGACTGCACGGCAACAGCTCTTACCGCGTCCCGTGGAATTTCGACGAGGAAAGCTGCGACGTGGTAAGGCATTTCACCAAGCTGAAAGGCAGGCTGATGCCGTATCTGTACGCCAATGCTGTAAAGACCCATGAGACGGGCGTTCCGATGATGCGGGCAATGGTCGTTGACTACACGAATGATCCCGCTGTTCTGGCGCTCGACAGGCAGTATATGCTGGGAGATTCGCTGCTGGTGGCACCGGTATTCAATGAGGAAGGCACGGTGCAGTTCTACCTGCCGGACACAGGTACATGGACGGATATCCAGACAGGTGAAGAGCTTCTGGGAGGCAAGTGGTATGAAAAGAAGTACGACTACTTCGGTATGCCGCTGTACGCGAAGCCGAACTCGATAATTGCCTACGGTGATTTCAGGAGGAACTTCTCCTACGATTTCGCAAAGAATGCCAGACTGGTGATCTACGGTCTTGAAGACGGCAGGAGCGCAGAATGTGAGATATATGACAGCGATGCCGTGCTTGTCCTCACGGTAAAAGCGGTGAGGAACGGCAATACCGTCACTGTCGCATCGGAGGGCTGCGCCGACGGATTTACTGTGGAAAGCGCACAAGGTCTTGACATAGTCCGCTCATAACGGTCTGTGAGACAATATATTTTTAAGGAAGGTACAGAAATGAAAAAGTACATTGCTGAATTCATCGGAACCTGCGTTCTCGTAACGCTCGGCTGCGGCACCGCGATGCTGGTGGGCTGCGACGCTGCGAACGGCGGCGGATATATCCTTACCGCACTTGCGTTCGGTCTCGTGATCGTCGGAATGGCTTACTGCGTAGGCAACATCTCCGGCTGTCACATCAACCCTGCCGTATCTCTCGGCGTGCTGATAAGCGGAGGAATGGACGTCAAGGACTTCATTGCCTATATTATCGCACAGTGCCTCGGCGCATTTGCGGGCTCGGGCATACTTGCCGCGATATTCGGTCTCGGCGGAGTTGAGGACAAGACCGGAGGTTTCGGCGCGAACGCTCTCGGCGGTGTTAACGGAAATGCGGTCGCGGGACTTATCGTGGAGGTCGTCCTTACATTCATCTTCGTTCTTACAATACTCGGTGTTACTTCCAAGAAAGCCGGCCACGGCTCCTTCGGCGGCCTGGTGATCGGGCTTACACTTACTCTCGTTCACATTCTCGGCATCGGTCTCACCGGCACTTCCGTGAACCCCGCAAGAAGCATAGCTCCGGCTGTTATTGCGGCTATCAACGGCAATGGCGAACCGCTTGCTGCTCTCTGGGTATTCATCGTCGGACCGCTTGTAGGCGCGGCTATTGCGGCTGTTGTTTACAAGTTCCTCGAAAAGGAATAATACTGCGGTATGCGGCTGTCCGGTATTGTATCGGACAGCCGGTTTGTTTTATAATATAAATGTATATTTGTATTGTTAAATATGAAAAACGTGAAAATAATGTTTTCTTTTTTGTGTGAAATATACAATTTTGATGGCAAAATTCGTTAAATATGAAAAAAATCTTGACTTTGTAACAGAAGGTGTGATATAATAAGTTCGCAAACAGAGAAACTATATGTCATTTTATGCGTAAATTATGCCGTGTTTGTTGAAAAAAACGCGGTAAAACAGGCTTGGAAGGGGTTCGTGAATGGACGAACAGGAACAGACTATAGACCTCAGAGTCCTTCTGAGGGTACTTTTGGAACATTGGATCCCGATAGTTATTGCGGGAATACTGGCGGCAGCGATAGGTTTTTCGCTTGCTGCTTTTGTGGTACCTAAGCGTTATTCGTCAGAGGCGCTGATGTATGTCGAAAACTCAAGTGCTTCCGATAAAGATTCACTCAACATAAACGATTTAAATGTTGCGCTGAAACTTGTCAATACATGTGAGATCCTGTTCAAGAGCAATGATGTGCTTGATCAGCTCAGCGAAAGGTTCAACGGAGAATATTCCGCTTCAAAGCTCGGAGACATGATAACCGTTACGCCGGTGGATAACACAGAGGTGCTGAAGATAACGGTGGTCGCAGGTGACCCGCAGCTTGCACATGATGTTGCGGCGGAAGAGGTCGATCTGGCTACTGCCGAATATCACCGTGTTATAAAAAGCGGTTCCATTGAGACTGTGTCTCAGCCTACAATGCCCAAATCACACACATATCCGAGTACGACGAGATTTGCCCTTATCGGCGGTGCTGCGGGGCTTGTTGTCCTGTATCTCTTCTTCCTTGTGAAGGAGCTCCTTGATATCAAGGTAAAGCCGGACGACGATCTTGTACAGATATATGATATACCGGTGTTTGCCGAGATCCTTGACTTTGAAATGGCGGGTAAGGGCGGTTATAAGTATTCAAAATACGGCTACGGTAAGTATGGATATAAATATTCCAATTACGGGGCTTATGATGAAGATAACCAGAAAGAGGACGAGGCTTTCGCGGACGGCTATGATAAAGCCGCTGAAGATAACGTTGATGAAAACGATGATGATGACGACGAGTTCGTAACCGCAAAGAAGGAAAAAAAGAACGGTACCGGTGACAAAAAAGATAAGAAAAACGATAAGAAAAACGAAAAAGAATCCGACGCTCTGAAGGAAACAGACAAAGATAAAACAGAAGGTAAAGAAGAGAAGAAAGAGGTCAAGGCAAAAAATGGCGAAAAGAAAAAGTGACAGACTTCCGATAAGTATGTCGCGGAAGTTCATCCTCAATGATGACACCCAGTTCGCGATAAAAGAAGCCTATAAAGCCGCAAGAACAAACCTCGTTTTCTCGCTTGCTTCCAGTGAAAGAAAGATCGTTGTAATAACTTCGTGCGGACCTTCCGAGGGTAAGAGTACGAATTGTCTCAATATGGCGATAACAATGGCGGAGACTGGAGCTTCGGTGCTTCTTATCGACTGCGATATGAGAAAGCCTGTTCAGCATTCGCTGCTCAGACTCGATAACAAGGTCGGGCTGTCCTCCGTTCTCGGCGGCATAGTCCGCGATATATCCAAGGCGATAAACCGCGATGTAAGAACACATCTTGACATACTCACATCCGGTCCTATACCTCCGAATCCCGCAGAGCTTATCTCGGGAGCTATAATGGATCAGCTGCTTGAACTGGCTTCCAAGCACTACGATTATGTATTCATAGATACGCCTCCCGTAACGGTAGTCACGGATGCCCTCCTGCTCAATACGAGAACGGCTGGCATCATGTTCATAGTCAAGGAGGGCAGAACTACTCATGCCGAGATAAATGAGGCTCTTGAAAAGACACGCATGACCAGCGGAAAGGTTCTCGGATTCCTGAAGGTGAACTGCACCGGCAAGGGCGGCAAGGGCGGATACAGCGGTTATAAATACAAGTATAAGTACAATTACTATAAATATTCAGAGTATAAATAATATATCCCGGGAACGGTTAGAAAGGAAACACGTATGCTTGTTGATACGCACTGCCATATTCTCCCGGGTATAGACGACGGATCCCCGAATATAGCGACTTCCACCAGAATGCTGGAAATGGAGAGAGAACTCGGGATCGAAAAGATCATGCTTACGCCGCATTTCTATCTGTCCGAGGAAAAGACCATCGATCATTTCCTTGAAAAACGCGCCGGTGCCATAGAACAGTTCGCACCGGTGGCGGCTCAGCTGGGGCTTGAAGTGAAATACGGAGCTGAAGTGCTATATACAAAGTCTCTTGCCGATCTTGATCTTACCAAACTTTGTATAGGCGATACGGGATATATGCTTATTGAACTGCCGTATCAGCGCCTTACAAGCAATTTTATAAATGAGTTCAGAAGTTTTGTCGGCGGTCTGTCACCGGATATACGGCTGATACTTGCACACGCGGAAAGATATCTGAACTACACCGATGAAGACAGTATCTACGAGATAATGGATTCCGATATGATCGTACAGCTCAATTCCGGCGACTTTAAAATGTTCTACAAACATTCAAAATTCATGTATGATCTTCTTCGCCGGAATCTCGCTCATCTGCTCGGCACCGATTGTCACAACACGACATCAAGACCGCCGAATATAGATGTCGCCGAAAAGGCTATATCCAAGAAGATCTCGCCGAGATGCTTCTCAAAGCTTAATCATAACGCTGAAAAGGTTTTTGAGGGTAGATCGCTGTAAATCCAAGGAGAAATATGTTTATTTATTTTGCGTTTCTCGCGGTCGTGGTGCTCATCGGCATCCCGATGTGCCGAAACAAAACCGGAAAAGCAGTTTACTGCTCCATAGCAGGTATTGCGCTGTTCGTATTTGCCGCGATACGCAAATATACAGGCTTTGATTACAACCTTTACGCGCAGATCTATGTAGATTATCTCTCGATGGATCTTGAGAAGATCGGCGTTCACCGCTTTGAAAAGGGCATTGCGATGCCGATGAAGCTTTTCGGGAATGTAATGTATTATGATTATCAGTGGATGTTCGTCGGATATGCTTTCATATTCGCGCTCGTGCTGATGATAATACTCTACAGGACAAGCGATAAGCCCTACCTCGGAGTTTTCTTCTATTTTACTTTCGGTGTTTATTTCGTTTCACTTGATTTCATGCGCCAGATGGTCGCGGCATTCGTGGTCATTCTCGGCATGAGATATATAAAGACCAATCAGTTTTTCAGGTACCTGCTGGTCGTGATATTCGCTTCCTGCTTCCACCTGTCAGCTCTGGTCATGATACCTTTCTATTTCATACTCAAGATAAAGCTCACACCTGTGACACTTGGCCTCTATACCGGGGCAGGAATACTGATTTTCATATTCTCATGGCCCGTGATCCAATTCCTTACCGAACATTTTCTTCCGAAGTATTATCATGCGGGAGAAGCTGTCGGGCATGAGCTCAGCGGCGGCAGGTGGCCTTTATACACAATATTCTACGGTGTATTTTTTGTTCTGGCATTTCTGTTCAGAAAACGGTTGGAGAAAAAGGACCCGATGAACCATGTATGGCTCAACTGTATGTTCTTTACCTTTTACTTTGACCTTATAAGTCTGAAACATAATATAGTAGGAAGACTTGCGATACCGTTCATAATAGTAGCGTCTGCAATTCTCATGCCGAGAGTCGTGGAATGCTTTATAGAGTGGTGCGGCGAAAAGTTCAGAAACAGCAGGAAGAAAAAGATCATAGTTTCCACGGCATCTTTGTTTGTAGTCACTGCTGCTTGTCTGGGAATGTACGGATATATGATAGGTACCAACTTTAACGGGATCAATCCTTATCAGACTATATATGATGATACTCCGTGGGTCAATCCGCAGGAAGTGTGGGAGAAGTCTGACAAATGAAATTCAGTCCTTTAGATTTATTTCTCAAAGCCCGGAAGAATACGCTTCCCGAAAATATACTGGTTTGTATGGCGGCAGCGCTTACTTCTACCTTCTACTTTTATGAATATCAGTACGAGAAGTTTTTCCCGATAAGGGAGCCTATCCTGCTGTGTATGACGGGCGCAATATTCCTTATATGGATATCCTGCTCATTTTTCGCCGGAAGAGACGGGCGCTTCGGATTTGCGGTATTCACTTTCGTTTACTGGGCAGTCCCGTTCGTATATACGCTGTATTACGCGGGCAGGGATAATGTGAGACAGTACAACAAGTGGCTGTCGCTTATTAATAAAGCATTTACCGCAATGCTCAGCAATCCGTTTTCGACAGTTGCCGAAAAGACCAACACGGTACCGCAGACATACGCGGCACTGCTGGTCATGATATCGCTGGCTGTATATATGCTCGGTTTCTTTATTATGAGACGTCTCGATGAGAAGTATGGCGATGACAACGGGAACTACGACGGCGAATATTCCGGCGAAGTAGGTGACCGGGTCGCAATGCTCGAATCTGATGACGCGGAAGAAATGATGGAGATCATCAAAAATAACAAAGGTAAAAATCAGCCTCTGATGTTCGGAAATAATGACAGTAAAAAGAATGATCCTCCGGATCTCAGAAGCGCCGTCGGGCTTGTAAGCGAAGAGAGCACGGAGAGTTCCGATGAACTGCCCGAAGCTGCGGAAACGAGTGACGGACAGCGAGAAGATTACGATCAACTTATTGATGATGTACTCGGAAAAAAAGGGTAATACCTTCCGCAAGGAAGTTATTATATATTTTTTGAAGAAAGGAGGAGTTTCCCCATGAAGAAGTTAAATGCTAAGTTCATCGCAACTGCTGTTATCGCAAGTATGGTAGCATCAGCAGCTTCGATCTCTGCAAGTGCAGCAATTAACTATGGTTATGCGCCTTACTATCCGCCGGCTGTTACTGTGCCTACAACCAGTCCCAGCACCAGCTCTGATACTCAGGCTGCAACAACCACAACCCCTGCTACACCCGCTACAGACGATGCTGACGAAAAGGACGAAGGTGCTTCTGTTGCCGGAGAGTCTACTGTTGAAGAGGCTATCAAGAACGGCGGCGAAGTGAAGCTCTCCGTTAATGACAACGGTGATGCTGTAGTCCAGGAGGCTGCTATAGCCGCGATCGCTAAGGGAGATAAGCCTGTAACTTTTGATGTAGATACAGACGAGGGTGTTGATTACTCTATCACTATCGATCCTAAATCTATCACAGATGCAAAGGCTATCAACCTTGCTATGGTTATCAATGTTGAACCCAGCAGCACAGAAGTTGAAGGAGCAGATGTTACTTCAGGCGCTATACTGATCTACCCTGCACAGAAGGGTGATTTCGGTATGACTCTGAATATCACTATCCCTGCTTCCGCGCTTGAAGGTATCAACATTGAGAACTGCCAGCTCTACTATGTAAGTGATGACGGCGAGGTTTCTCTCGTTGAAGATGCTATTACTGTAAGCGATGATGGATCATCCATCACTGTTTCTATCTCCCATGCATCTTACTATGTTGTTACTGACATAGATCTTGAAAAAGCAGTAGATGATCTTAAGGCAGCACTTGATGAACTGAAGGAAAATCTCGAAGGTCTCATTCCTGATGATGACGACGGCGCAGATGACACTGCAGTTTCCATCGACCAGGGTAAGGACGATACATCTGTTGTAGTAAACGGAGGTAACGGAGATACAAACCCTGTAACAGGCACAACTCTTGCGCTTGGTTCTCTTGCAGTATTTGCAGCAGCAGCTGTAGCTACTTCGAAGAAGAGAAAGTAATTTTCTCGAATTCGGATCCGAACTCGAAAAAATGGAGCCGCCGGTGAAAGCCGGTGGCTTTCTCTTTATGAAGAAAAAAACCGGTTCAATGACGCCGGTTTTTTATAATGATATAGATTGTCGCTGGCTCTGAAACCGCATATATCAAAGCTTTCAGGCTCATTTCTTGTCTATATTCCGGTCGAAAATAAGCATTATATTTCTGAATATAGAAGTTCAGAAATATAATGCTTGCCGCGTAGTTTGGCTGATTTCTCTCACCATGGTCAGAGTCAACAGAAACAGCTTTAACGGTCATGTAATTCTGTTGCTTTTTTACAAAATAGTTCAATATCCTCCTGATAAGGAACGATTTCCTTCAAGGAATGTATATCCAAATCCCACCATTTGCTTTTTTCGACCAGTCTGATCTTATCATCATCAAATCTTTTTCCGATCACTTTGCCGGGATTTCCCGCTACAATTGTATATGGTTCCACATCATGCGTTAATACCGTGCCTCCGCCGATTATTGCACCGTCTCCGATATCGCTGCAGCCGGGCATGATCAGAACATTCATACCTATCCATACATCATTCCCTATATTCAGAGGTTTTCTTGGCTCAAAGGTTCTTGGCGGACAAAAACCATATTCAGCTCTGTGAAAAATCGGGTGTGTCGAAACATCATTTTTCGGGTGATTACCCGGAATATATGTTGTTCCGTCTGCGATAGAACACCATTTTCCTATAATTATTTCCGCTCTGAAGGGATTGAATTTATCATTAAAGCACCCGTATGATCCTATTCCTGCCGAAGTATTGTATTTCCGCTCATATATATATCTGATGGATTCCGAGTAAAATTCTCCGCCCTCAAAGCGATCAATAAACTTATGTATAATTGACTTGAAGGGCCTTTTATATATCATATTGAAAAACTTCCGTTTCATCTCATGTTCACTCCTTTCCGAATATGTTATTTACAGATATAATAATGACTACTTTGTATGACATTTATAATCATTTATTATCATAGATATTTATGATCTTTATATCATTCTTCTCCGCCATTCTCACAGTCTGTCCCGTTCCGGAGGTGAAGCGTGATTTGTCATAAAAGCACAGACAGACATCCGCAAGCTCTACAAGTCTTTGGTTCCGTAGCTTCATACATTCATCGGTATATACAGGAGATATGATTTCTGTGCTGTCTGCCGCGCGGAGAATATCAAAGTACCTTTCCCGGGCTTTCACCGGAAAGCGCGATGTCTGCACTTCGGGCGGGCAGGGCAGTACCAGCCGGAGGGTTATCCACGGATATTCTCCCTGTAGTTCCAATACAGTCTCGGCAGCAATGGTATCAAAACCCACGGCACCGCCGGCGCAGAACATATCGGCACCTTCATCTATCAGTTTTTCGGTCATTTCCCGAAGCGTATTCTTGATTTCGGGTGAACAGGCGTCTCTGTGTCCTGTAAAACTAACTGTCATATCCGTATATCCCCTTTCACAATACGATTATAACACAGCATTACAGCATTGTCAACTTTTGTGTCTCTGATTGTCCCGCTTACGGCACAAAAAAAGCGTTCCCGCGGGAAAGATCCTGCGGGAACGCCGTATGACATCATCCGGGGTATCAGAATAACTGATTATAGAGAACTCCGCTTAATGCGGAAGCGTTGGACGAGTTTGCAACTGCGCCCGTCTTTGTGTATGTGGTGCCTGCGTCGAGGTAAGCAGCAGTCTGCGAATATGCGGAAACTGCGCTTGCCTGTGATGACATGAAAGAGGCAAAGGAATCCTTCTTGCCGAAGATCTTATCGAGATCGCCTGTGTCTGCGCTGTTGAAGGTATCCTTGTCTATTGAAAGCTTTCCGTCATTCCCGACGGTGATCCCCACATCTTTGAGCTTGTTGGAATACGCGCTGGTCATTTTAGCGATGAATTCCGATTTATTGGACACGGTGCTGTTTCCGGAGCCTTTGGTTGAAGAATAAAGTTCATTGAAGCTGTCAACAAAGGAACTTGCCGCCTCGAACGCCTTTTCGCGGTCGATGTCGCCGGTCTTTGCGTCGGTCTTGAATGCGTTTGCAAGATCGGATACGGCGGAGGAAACATTATCCGCGTATGTCTTGAGCTTGTCGTTTTTGGAAGCGGAGTAAGCGTTTGTCTTTGTGGAGTCTTTCTTCTCGGTTATCTTGTCCGCAGCCTCCTTTGCGGCAGATGTCGCATTGGTCTTCTGCATATCGAAGTAGGACTTGTAGAGATTTTTGCTTACGCGGAAATCACTCCACTGATTGAGAACACTGCTCATAGACGAGTAGAATAAGCTCATATCGCTCATAATATCACTTCCCTTCGATAAACGGATTGTACGGCGTATGGCAGAACTTTGCCGGACATTCCGATAATTTGAGCGCTGATGATGTCATACTGTCGGTGGTTGGTTTCGGGCGGATGCCCGCGACAGTATTACTGCGCTGCCGCCTGAGTGGATACGGCGTCTGCCTGGGCGTTGATCTCCTTTTCCCACTCGTCGAAGCCTGCGCGGACCTTATCGAGGGTCTGGTAGCTTACATCGGGGAGCTTGTCGCCCCAGATCTTCTCGCTTTCGGCAAAGCCTTTCTCGAATGCGTCCTTTACCTTCTTGAAGGAATCGGGGTCATTCTTTGCGAGGCTCTTTGCAAAGTCGAGAATACGATTTGCAGTCTTTTCCGCACCCCAGAAGTCTTCCGAACCGTCGCTCTCGATAGGTTCGATGTCGAAGCTCTTGAGTATTGAGTCGAGGGAGAGTCCGTTGGGGCTCTTATCGCCGCCGGACTTGGCCTGCCCCAAGAGCTGTGCCACCATATCCTTCATTCCCTCGTTTTTGATGTTGAGGGCGGACTTGCCTGCGTGTTCGGTCTTTACGCCTTTGGTGTAGGTGTTGGCATTGGTCTTTTCCGAACGCTCGAAGGAATCGGTCTTCTTAGCCGCTGTCTTTTCCGCAGTATTTGCGGCGGTCTCGGCAGTCTTGGCGGATTCGTCCTTTTTCGCGGTCTCCTTCACTTTAGAAGCGGACTTTGAATTTACGGGAGCGTTTGAATAGCTGTCATAGATCGAATTGATACCGCTCATACACTATCATTCCTTTCTTCCCGAGGTGCGGCAGGAAATATGATATCTCATGCCTTTTCCTCCTTGAATATGGTTGCCGTGCCCGCAGCAATGCCCTCTGCCCCGGCAAAAAACGGGCGCGTCACGGCATAATTCCCTTATGCCTCAATTATAATATCGGCAGATATTATAAAAACTTTAGTATTTTTTCAAATTTTTTCCGATCCGTGCGTGAAATGCGCAAAAAGCTGCATGAAAATGCTTTTAAGGCTTCTCGTGTGTCATTCTCCAGTCGATGCAGCGCTGTAAATATGCAACATATTCCGGGTTACGGCACATACCCTTGCCTTCGGTGTCTGAGATCTTTGCCACATCCATGCCGTTGCAGGCTGTGGTCTTCATGACTATATTCAGCGGCGGCACACAGGTATCGTTGGAGAGGTAGGTGCCGATGCCGAAAGCCACATTTGTCTTTTCCCGGAAATACCGGAACAGCTTGTCCGCTCACTTGAAATCGAGGCTGTCGCTGAACAGCAGTGTCTTGGATCTCGGGTCTATGCTGAGTTTTTCGTAATGAGCTATCATCTTCTCGCCCCACTCATAGGGATCTCCGCTGTCATGGCGGACACCGCTGAACAGGGTAGCGTAAGTCAGCTGGAAGTCCCGCAGGAAGCAGTCGGTTGTTATCGCGTCGGTCAGCGCCGTGCTGTTCAGTACGCCGTATTCCTTTACCCAAGCGTCAAGCGCGTACCAGTTGGAGTATGCGGGATTGTGCTTATGGTTGCCCTGTCCCACACACATGATCCATTCGTGAGCCATAGTCCCGACCGGCAGCAGTCCGTATTTCTTCGCCAGATACACGTTCGATGTACCTACGAATTTTCCGGAGCAGAGCCGTGTTTCGGAGAACTTTTTCACCGCAAGTTCCTGAGCCTCGGCGGACAGTCGGCGGCGCAGCCCGAACTCCGAGAAGGACGCCGGATAGTATTTTCCGCTGTGGAGCCATTCCGCCTTTTCGTCCAGCTTTTCTCTGAAACTCTGTATAAGCTCGTCATAGTTATACTTCATACGGAAATAGACTTCATTTACTATGGCAAGTATCGGTATCTCATACATACTGGTGTTCAGCCATGTACCGCGTGATTCTATGCAGAGTCCGCAGTCTGCGTCTTCGGAAATGGTCAGATCTTCATATCTCGGCTGCCACAGCCGCAGGAAATCCACGTATGACCCCTTTATCCAGCGTATATTGTTAAGGTATTCAAGTTCGTCCTCCGTGAACCGAAGCCCGCAGTACAGCCTGATCTGTCTGCGTATCTCCTCCGTCATCTCCGGTGTGAAACGCACATCTTCATTGCGGCACTTAAAAGTCCATGTCGTCTTGTAATTGCTGAACTGGTGGTAGATAGCCTGTCCCATACTGAATTTATACATATCGTTTTCCAGCAGGCTCGTTATTATCTGCGGTATCCTGTTTTCCATTCTCTTGTGTCTCCTTATTCGTTGATTATGTCTATCTGGCAGGATCTCATCACCGTGAGTGCCGCTTTATGCGCTTCGGGAGTGGTTCCCGCACAGCAGGAGGCATCAACGGTCATCGGCGTATCGGGATAGAGCGCGCGCAGTATCAGCGCGTTGGATATCACGCATATATCGGTGCAGACGCCGACGAACTCGATATTTTCGATATCATTCTTGTCCGGCAGGAGCTTATTCCAGTCTGTATAGCCGAAGGTGTACTTTTCCACGGTATTTTCCCGGCTGAACCTGTCGTAGCCAAGAGCTGTGTTCCAGCCGTCCGTACCTTTTATACAGTGCTGTACCGGAAGCTTCTTTCCCTCAAGGGTCTCGCTGTAATCGCTGAAATGGGTGTCGAAAGTGAAGAATATCCTGTCGTACCCGCCCCCGGCGATCTTTTTCTCTATCCGCGGCACCACAGCCTGCGCTTCCGGGGTCCCGAGCGACCCGTCAACGAAATCCTTCTGCATATCAATAACTATCAGATATTTCATATAGTCTCCTCCTGAAAATGATACTTAAATTATACCCCTTTTAAAATTATATGTCAATATTAGATATTTTCTTGACAAATGAATAAAATTTATGTAAAATAATATATTATTGTATAAGCTAACGGAAGGAATGTGAGAATGGAGCAGTTTGAAGATCTTATAAACAGTATAGATGAAATAGTATGGGGAGTCCCGCTTATAGTCCTGATACTTGCCTGCGGCATACTGCTTACTGTGAGGACAAGGTTCGTGCAGTTCCGTACCCTCGGAAGAGCGTTGAAGTATATGCTCAAAGAGGAAGAGAACGGTCACGGAGAAGTTTCGTCCTTTGCGGCATTATGCACGGCACTGTCCGCAACGGTAGGCACAGGCAATATCGTCGGAGTTGCCACAGCAATATCAGCCGGCGGCGCCGGAGCGCTTTTCTGGATGGAAATAGCAGCTCTTTTCGGTATGGCTACAAAGTATGCTGAGGGACTTCTTGCGATAAAGTATCGTGTGACCGATAAACAGCGCAGTATCCTTGGCGGCCCGTTCTATTACATAGAGAACGGTATGGGCGCGCGTTGGAAATGGCTTGCGAAGCTGTTCGCGGTGTTCGGAGTGTTTGCCGGGCTTCTCGGCATCGGCACAGTGACCCAGATAAACGGCATTACAGCGGCTGTACAGGGCTTTTTCGACCCCGACAGAGCAAATACCGTCAGCATTCTCGGGGTTGATTACAGCATTTCCACCGTTATTGCCGGTATTATCATAACCGCACTCGCGGCACTTGTGATAATCGGCGGCATAAAGCGTATATCAAATTTCGCTCAGGTGATAGTTCCCGCGATGATCGTGGTATATGTGGTCCTCTGTCTGATCGTTCTTGTGACCCACATCACCGAGATACCCGCAGCTATAGCCGAGATATTTGAGAGCGCGTTCGGTATTCGTCCGATAGTCGGAGGAGCCGCCGGATTTGCGGTCATGCTCGCTGCTTCCAGAAACGGTATCGCCCGCGGTATCTTCTCCAATGAGGCGGGTCTCGGTTCCGCGCCTATCGCAGCGGCGGCCGCAAAGACAAAAGAACCCGTTCGACAGGGTCTTGTTTCCATGACGGGTACTTTCATAGATACCATAATAGTCTGCACAATGACCGGACTTGTTATCGTCCTCTCCGGCAGCCATACCACCGATCTTTCCGGTGTGGCGATAACCGCGGACGCGTTCGGAAAAGGGCTGCCGTTCCCGAATGTCGTGTCGGACTTTCTGCTTATGGTGTGTCTGGCAGTGTTCGCATTCACCACGATCCTCGGCTGGAACTACTATTCCGAACGTTGTCTTTCCTATCTGTTCGGTTCCACGAAGCTGGGTACGGTGATATTCCGCTGGGTCTATATAGCCGCAGTATTCATAGGACCCTATCTTACAGCAGGATTTGTATGGGGCATTGCGGATATTATGAACGGTCTTATGGCGATACCCAATATAATCGCTCTTGTGACACTTTCCGGAACGGTCAGCGCCGAAACGAAGGAATATCTCGCAAGAGTCAGTGACTGAAAAAACAAACAAAAAAGCAGTATGCGTCTGATGTCATACTGCTTTTTTATTTTCTGTGAGGTAATGTTTCGGATCCCGTACAATGCCGCTGTGAATTCCCGGCGGCTTTCAGCGCATCTTTCCGCTGTCATCAACGTGGTTGTCCTCAACGTATTTACTGGTGTAATCTCCGAAATGCTCGGCGATCTGCTTGGCGTCATCTTCGGCTTTCAGAAAAGCGTCTGCAACGAGCGGATCGAAGTGTGAACCTGCGCCCTCGCGTATAATATTCTGTGCCTGCTCGAAGGAGAACGGCTCCTTGTAGCTGCGTTTTGACACAAGAGCGTCAAATACGTCCGCAACAGCCATTATACGTGCTGACAGCGGTATGTTCTCACCTGCTATGCCGGTGGGATAGCCCTTGCCGTTCCATTTCTCATGGTGGTAGTATGCAAGGTTCTTTGCTTCCTGGAGGTAGTCGGATTCCGGGACGAGTTCTATTACCTTGTCGATTATCTCCCTGCCGTAGGTGGTATGCGCCTGCATCAGACCGAATTCCTCGTCCGTAAGTCTGCCCGGCTTGTTGAGTATCAGATCCGATACCTTGATCTTTCCGATATCGTGCATAGGAGCGGAATTGCCCACATTTTCGATAAATCTGTCGGTAAGTTCCTCAGGGTAGTAGCCGAGTTCCTTCATTTTCTTCATTATTATGCGTGTGTAGGCGGCTGTCTTGCGGACATGGTCACCGGTATTCTTGTCGCGGCTCTCGACGATATCCGCGAGTACAAGTATCAGCGCGTTCTGCATCTTGCTGATCGTTTCGTTCTTCTGGCGTATCGCTTC
Source organism: uncultured Clostridia bacterium (assembly GCA_947166945.1). GTDB lineage: Bacteria > Bacillota > Clostridia > Oscillospirales > Ruminococcaceae > Ruminiclostridium_E. The sequence goes on along the minus strand of CAMVGH010000010.1, from coordinate 5,775 downwards.
TACCTGTGCCACGCTGTCGCTTGCGGTCTTGAGTACCGCATTGTAGAGGTTTTCGATCTCGTCGCCGGTGTGGATACGCAGGGCACCCATTTTTTCTACGTTCTCGTTGAGCTGTTCGTCATCGTTGTTGAACGCAAACTTGTTGGCGACCATTGACATGGAGTTCAGCGGGAGTACGATATGGTATTCCACTATCCACAGCACTACCGCGAATATCACCGCGAAGAACAGCAGATAGAGCGCTACCATTCCGGTTATGAAATTGCGCTGGTGGTCGCCGATATTGGTCATCGCTACGTCTGCCGCAGCATACGCGGCGGTGTTTCCTTTGCTGTCACGTATGGGCTTATACACGGTCAGCAGCCAGCCGTACGTGTCATCGGTGATGATAGGCTCTATCTCACCGCCCGCGAGAAGGGTAGGAATATACGGGCTGAATGACTCGTCGAAAGGAATGATATCACCGGGCGCGGAGGCTTCGGTCTCCTCGGTGTCCACATCGAACACGACATGGCATCCGTCCTCCATTATCTTATATACATATACATACTGTATATCGCTGTCACTGTTGCGGAGATCCCGGAGCAATTTATACATCTTTCCGTATCCTTCCGCCGCCTCACCTTCCGCAAGGTAAGTGTCGATCATATCCCCGTCGATAGAGCTTACAGCCACATTGGTAACGCCCTCGACAAGCTTTGTCTGCTGTCCGACAGTGGCATTGCTGAACAGAATGAAGCTTATGGCGGTCGCTGTGGTGCCGAGCAGCAGCAGAGCGGTGATAAGCACTGCCATGATCTTTATGCGTATAGATATTCTGCGGCAATGTGCGTTTTTGGCTTCATTCCTGGTCTCTTTGTCGAGAGGAGCCTGCATCGAGCCGTCGAATACCAGCATTGCCCTTATTTTTTCGGGAATAAGAGCCTTTACGGCAAGAACCAGCACGGTAGTGATCGTCTTGTCGATGAGATCCATTATTAAGTTTCCGAGGAGCTGCGCGAGAGTAAGATCGGAAATACCCGCATCGACCAGAGCCGCGCCGAAGGATTCGCTGTCAAAGTACAGACCGTCGAGCATCCACGGAAGAAGAGTTCCCAGTCCGCCGCCGATGAAAGTAAGTATCAGTATGAACAGTATCACCATGTGGGGCTTTTTCAGGGTGAGCCAGTGCTTCATCTCGAAGTATGCCGCCACTCCCGACATAAGCACGGTGAGTACCCCGTAGTAGATAGAGGAGGGGTCGGTGAGACAGTTGAGTATGTTGGAGAGAAATCCCGCGAAGATACCGGGTATATATCCCCCAAGCACCGATGCGAGTATCGATCCGACATTATCAAGATACAGCGGCAGTCCGAAGCTGCTTACCAGCTTGAACAGCAGGAAATTTATCCCACAGCCCGCTAATATCAGCCCTATGGTTATGAGCGCGTTCTTACGGCGCTCCGCCCTGTATTTTGTCATGTATTCGTCTGTCATATATTTTCCTGCTTTCTATGACGTATCGGGTGTTACTGTATATCACCACACCTTATATTATATAGTAAGGGCGCAAAAAAGTCAATAATAATATTGAAGTCGTTTTATGTGAAAATTTTTCGGAAAACTATTGAAATTATCGGCGAAATATGTTAGTATTAATATGTATCTTTATATATTTGTATGAAAGCGAGGCGTGACAATGAAACGTACCGATTATATATCATGGGATGAATACTTCATGGGGATAGCAATGCTCTCCGCGCAGAGGAGCAAGGATAATTCCACCCAGGTCGGAGCCTGCATAGTAAATTCCGATAAAAAGATAGTTTCGGTAGGGTATAACGGTATGCCCACAGGCTGCAATGACGATGATATGCCGTGGGAGAGAAGCGCGGACAGCGCACTGGACACCAAATACCCGTTTGTCTGCCATGCCGAGCTGAACGCCATTCTCAACAGCAATATCCCTTCGCTTGCCGGGGCAGCGCTCTATGTTACTCTCTTCCCCTGCAACGAGTGCGCTAAGGCTATAATACAGTGCGGTATAAAGCGTGTGGTTTACCGCGACAATAAATATGCGGATACCGACGAGGTGAAAGCATCTGTTATGATGTTTGAAAAGTGCGGCATCAGCGTTGAAAAATATGAACCGAGCGGCAGAAGCCTGACTATCGATCTTTGATTTTTACTGTGAGGTATATATGAAAGAAAGAAAGACCATTGCAGTGCTTGTCGGCACAACAAACGGATTTTTCCGGAGCAAGTGTCTGACCGGCATAATAAAGCAGGCGCACGCACTGGATTACAATGTCGCAGTGCTCTCGCTCTTCACTATGATGCCCGATGAGACAAAGCACCAGCTCGGTGAAGAAAATATATTCAGATTTCTGAAAGCCAAAAATGTCGTAGGCGGAGTTTTCATAGATTACTCGTTCTGGGAAGATAAGTCAAGACAGCGCGTGCTTAAACTGATACGCACTCTGCCGGATTTTAAAATGGTAATGTTCGACAATGCGGGAGACGGTGAGTTTGAAAGCGTTATCTCCAATGACCGCAGTAACTTTTCCATGATGGTGGATCACCTCATAGAAGAGCATGGTTTCAAAAGGATAATGTGCCTTACCGGCGGAGCGGAATTTCCGGTTTCCGTTGATCGTATGAACGGATATATCGATTCCATGACCGGTCACGGTTTGGAAGTAAAGGAAAGCTACAAGATATACGGTGATTTCTGGACGCAGGCTGCGACTGCCCTTGCGGCAAAGATAGCAGACGGCAGCGTCGAAATGCCGGAGGCTGTGGTATGCGGCAACGATAAATCCGCGGTGACGCTTGTGAACGAGCTTATCGGTCACGGGATACGGGTGCCGGAGGATATCGCTGTGACCGGATATGACCTCAGCGGTGATTCCGTGACGAACGATCCGTCGATAACTTCCTGTACGCGCCCCGATATCTATACCGGTGAGCGCTGTGTCTGCCGTTTGCATAAGATGCTGACAGGAGAGGATATCATACCGGAAGATCCCGATAAGGGATTTTTCGTGAGCGGAGAGAGCTGCGGCTGTCACCGCGATATAGCGTTCGCTCACCGCTACAACGAGATAGACCGCCTTGAGCAGGATTCCGAAGGGCAAATAAGACTTAGCTGTATCCAGGAGTCCCTTATGGGGGTAGATACATACAGCGAACTTATCAGGGAAACAACAGGATTTGTCAAGCTGATAAGAGACTGCGCGGCGATAACGATATGTCTGAACAAGGACTGGAATATGTTCCGTGAAGATGACAGCGAATATATCAGAACAGGTTATCAGGAAGATATGTTCGAGGCACTTTCCTGCGAAGGGTGGGGTACCAATCCTGTCTGCGGAAGAGAGTTCAGATGGTCGGATATGTACCCGCCCGGAATACTGAAAGGTGACAGCCCCGTAGCGTGCTTCTTCAACGCCCTGCATTTTGAGGACAGGTGTTTCGGCTTTGTTGTGGTAAGGTTCAACGATGAATTGAATCGTTTTCCGGAGGAAGCATACCATTCATGGGTGTCCGCACTAAGCACTTCACTTGAATATATAAGGGTGCAGGAGCGTATGACGCTGATGTACAACCGTGCTTTCGCCAACTCCATACGCGACGGTATGACAGGTCTTTATAACCGGCAGGGTTATGATCTGTACTGTACGCAGGTATTCGATGCCGCGAAGGAGCGCAGGCTGAGGCTTCTCGTCATAGTCGCGGATCTGGACGACCTGAAAAAGATCAACGACATATATGGTCACGGCGAGGGCGACAATGCGATAACCGTAGCGGCAAGGGCGCTCCAGACCTGCTGCGGAAACGGTGAATACTGCGTGCGTTCCGGCGGCGATGAATTCATAATATTCGGTGCCTATGACTACGACAACGCGACGCCGATATTCTACCGCAGCCGTATAGACGGTTATCTCGCAAGATACAACAGTTCTTCCGAAAAACCTTATTCCGTAGGAATGAGTGCGGGATTTTTCATAGATTTCGTGGACAGATACGAAAGTATAGATGAATGTCTGAAGATAGCGGACGAGAGAATGTACGCAAACAAGGCGTCCCGCAAAAAGGGAAGATAAAGAAAGGAACAATTTCACATGAAGAGATCAAAGACAGCCGCGCTTGTACTTGCTGCGGCAATGCTGCTCGGCTCCGCAGGCTGCGGAGGAACTTCCACCGGCAGAGACGGCACGCCCGTTACCACGACTGCGGCTGACGCAGGCGGAACTCCCGCTGCCGGCACTACCGCAGGCACCAACGCCGCCGATATTGAATTCACCGAGGCAGAAGTGCAGGAGATAGACGAAAATCAGGAGACCGGCACTATCAAAGTGCTGATCTATTATGATCTTGTATCACAGGACGCCGATCTCGTTACCCTCTTCGAGACCCGCTACGGAGGCTCCATAGAACAGGAGATCACAACCAGCGGAGCCGGCTATTTTGAGCGGCTCGGAACGCTTGTTGCATCTGATCTTTCTCCGGATATCACAAGATATGAGTGGATGTCATTCCCGCACGGCGTATCGAGAAATATCTACACACCTATCGACAGCTACATAGACCTCGACAGCGATCTGTGGTCCGGTATGAAAGGGATAGCCGAGGAATTTTCCTACGGCGGCAAGCATTATTATGTGCCTTATAAGATAACTTCCAATTTTGCGATAAACTACAACCGTCTTGTCCTTGAAGAATACGGCATGACCGACCCCATGGAGCTTTACCGCAACGGAGAGTGGACATGGGACACATTCCGCGATATGATAAAGCAGTGGTGTGACATTTCTCCCGACCATATCGGATACACCGGCGTAAACGCGATGAGCTTTGTTGCCACGACCGGCACCAAGCTTATAGAAGTAGCGGACAATGAGATCATAAATAATCTGAAAAATGAAAATGTCCAGCGCTGCATGGAATTCCTCGAAGATATATGCAGGCAGGGGCTTACCGGTGAAGGCTATGTTGACCCCGGCGAAGCTTTCGTGGACGGAAATCTGCTGTTCCTCGGAATGGAGCCGACATGGACATACGGCGCGGCATGCGAGAGCCTTTACAAGAAGAATATCGAATATGAGATGTGCTTTCTGCCGTTCCCGCGCGACCCGCTTTCCGACGAGTATAACATAGCATACGACTCTTTCGGATATATGATCCCCTCCGGTGCAAAGAATATCAAGGGTGCCGTTGACTGGATAACTCTCAACAGAACGGAAGTAATGGATCCCGACAATATTGCCAATGACAAGGCAAATATGACCGATTCTTCTACCAGATATTTCCCGAAATGCTCGTCCTGCAAGCACGTATTCACAGAGGAGGAGAACGGTCCTACCTGCCCCGAGTGCGGTGCTGACAAGAAGGTCAAGTTCTTCGCATACTACACCGAAGATCAGTATGATCTTCTCCAGGATATGACCACCCCCGCCAACGGCAAGTTCCACTTCCTGTTCGACAACGTGTTCGGCTTCAACAGCGATCTTGACACTATCTTCCAGGGCAAGGGCGAAGAATCCCTCCTCGACGGTCCGCTCTTCTTCGATGTTTCTTATACCCAGCTCCGCGAGACTAACTACAACGCTATCGAATCTATCCTTGACGACTACCGTGAACGCCTCTCCAAAGTCAACGGGTGAGCGCAGGGGGAGACCCTTTCTCGAAAGGGTCTCCCCCCTCTCCCTCCCCCTTGCAACCCCTCTCTCCCCCTAAAGCTTTTAAACGCTTTGCCTTGCGGGGGGGCAGGAATAATGTCTGTGCGGAGAAAAG
>CAMVGH010000009.1 GCA_947166945.1 uncultured Clostridia bacterium | reverse complement strand
TTAGGGGATCCAGCACCCTTTTTAAAGGGGGCTGGCCGCCGGAGGCACTCAAGCCGCAGACATTCGATCAAGCCTTTCCGACAGAACCGAATATTTCCATTTTCTCCTTGACCTTAGCCTTGATAGCTTCGAAGCCGGGAGCGAGGAGCTTACGGGGATCGAAGCCTTTACCGATCTGATCCTTGCCTTCTTCGATGTACTTGCGGGTAGCTTCCTGGAATACGAGCTGGCACTCTGTGTTGACATTGATCTTTGCAACGCCGAGAGAGATAGCCTTCTTGATCTGGTCGTCCGGGATACCTGTACCGCCGTGGAGAACAAGAGGCATATCGCCCACCTTAGCCTTGATAGCCTGGAGTGTCTCGAAGCTGAGACCCGGCCAGTTCTCGGGATATTTGCCGTGGATATTGCCGATACCGGCTGCGAGCATTGTAACGCCAAGATCAGCGATCTTCTTGCACTCATCTGGATCAGCACACTCGCCCATGCCGACAACGCCGTCTTCTTCGCCGCCGATAGCGCCGACTTCCGCTTCAAGAGAGAGACCGAGCACTTCGCAGGTATTAACGAGAGCTGTGGTCTTTGCGAAGTTCTCCTCAAAAGGCAGATGGGAACCGTCGAACATTATGGAGGAGAAACCTGCATTGATGCAAGCCTTTGCTCCCTCGTATGTACCGTGGTCGAGGTGAAGAGCGACCGGAACAGTGATGCCAAGACCTTCGATCATGCCCTTTGTCATGCCTACAACGGTCTTATAGCCGCACATATACTTTCCGGCGCCCTCGGAAACGCCGAGGATAACGGGAGACTGGAGTTCCTGAGCTGTAAGAAGGATAGCTTTAGTCCATTCAAGGTTGTTGATGTTGAACTGACCTACCGCGTACTTGCCGTCGCGAGCCTTGTTCAGCATATCTTTTGCCGATACTAACATATTGGGGTACTTCCTTTCAAAAATATTCATACATATATTTTAGCACACTCTAACTCAAAATGCAAGAGCTTTTTACCACTTTATAAAAATTATCGTATTATTCTCCCGCGGATACCTCTCGGAGCCGGAGCGTAGAAGCTTACGTTGTCCGCAAGCTGACGGAGCGTCGAGGATACGCGCTCATTGACGGGATCGGTGCTCTTGGCGCGGACATTTGCTGATTGCAGGAGCAGCAGCAGCCGGGTATTCTCTGTGCCGAACGCCGCAACAAATTCTGTTATATTCTCCGGAGAAATGTGGTCATCATGGTGCGCGATAAGGAACAGTACCCGGTCAATGACCGCTTCATCAGCCTCATACTCTTCAAAAGCATCACGCGCAAGCATGACCCCGCGTTCGGAATGCCCGTAGTAGGTGTTGTATTCTCCCCTGTCTGCCGCGCAGTCGGGCTTGCCGATGCCGTGAAGAAGAAGCGCAAGCCGCACCGTGTAATCGGGGGCACCGTAACCTACCGCCCTGACCGTATGCTCGAACAGGTCATATTCCTGATAGGCGCTTTTCTGATCGAAGCCTATCTGCGGGCGCAGTACCGGAAACAACCGCAGCAAAACATCACGGAACACTGTGAGAGCCTCACCGATCCGTCTGCCGGTGAGTATTCGGCGGAAATAGCGTGATATCTCGGAGGGCAGCATCATATCTATAAGCTCCGCGTTTTCGTTTATATTCCGTAAGGTGAATGGACTGATCTCCGCCTCTCCCATGGCATACTTCTGCATTGCGGTAAGAATGCACTCCGGATTTTCCCGTATGGCTTCTATGACTATCTTTTTAGGCTGTTCCTTCGGCTTTTTCCGGGCAGTCTCCTGTTCAAGCTCCATTTTTTCATACTTTTCTTCGTCAATGGCGCGAAGTATCGTCTTTTCGGCAGTGATGCATGAAAGTCCGCCGAACTGATCGTATATTCCGGAATCCGGATTATACGCCACAGTCTCCGAGGTGAATGTCCGACGCCGAAGATCTTCATCAACAGTCTTGCAGTAGATGGGCTTTCCGCTGCCGTCTATGCGGGAACGGTAAGGCGCCACGGATATGCCCATTCCTCCGTTTATAATAATAAGCTCACCGCGCTCGACAAGATCCTGCCTTACCTTGAATTTGTCCTCAAAAATCGCAATGATACGGTCGATAGAAGCATTGCAGGCTATGTCAAAATCCATTACCCGTTCGCCAAGAACCAGCATATTCACGCACTCCCCCACCAGATAAGCGGTATAGGTATGCGCTTTGAGCAGGTCTATGACCTCAAGCACCGCTTTCGGGACGTCAAGCCTTGTCGTGTAGTCTCCCACCGGCGGTTCATAGGGCCGTTCCATAAAAGTGCGCTCACGCTGCGGCGGGGCAGTTTTTTTATCGCTGCGGGGCTGTATGTTCTCAACCCTCTTATTATCCGAAGCAGAGGTTACGGCGGTATGCTCTTCTTTTTCCGGCTGAGCCTCATTTTCGCCGTAATTTTTCAGGATACTGTCGGTGTAACTTTCCGCAAGCTCGTTATATATGTCGTACTCACCGTGATCGTCGTATATGGTATCCTCGATATGTCCGCCGTAATCGTCATAGGCGTTGTCGAGGGGATCTCCCATTTTCTTTTTATTTTCCAAAATGTCACCTCCGGTGTTGCATTTTGTTCCCGAATTGTGTATAATATTGATATTATCCCCACAACAGGAGGACTTTATGACCGAAATCCAGAATGAACAGCTTCCGGTAAAGGCGATACTCGCCGCTCTCGATACGGGAGAATATGATGTGGAAGCCTCAATGGACGAGCTGGAGGAGCTTGCGAAGACCGCAAACGCCGAAACAGCCGCCCGCATAATACAGAAACGCCCCTCCGCGGACAGCGCAACAGTACTCGGAGAGGGAAAAATGAACGAGATAGCCGAACTTGCGCAGTCCCTCGGCGCAGAACTGCTGATCTTCGATACCGAGCTTACCGCAAGCGAGATACGCAATATAGAGGATATCGTCAATATCCGCGTCATAGACAGGACAATGCTGATACTTGACATATTTGCCGCAAGGGCGGTGTCAAACGAGGGCAAACTGCAGGTCGAGCTGGCGCAGCTTAAATACCGCCTGCCCCGGCTTATGGGGATAGGACGTTCCCTGTCAAGGCTCGGCGGCGGCATCGGAACACGCGGACCCGGAGAAAAGCAGCTGGAGACCGACCGACGGCACATACAGCGCCGCATAGAAAAGCTCGAAGCGGAGCTTGAAGAGCTTGAGACCCGCCGTGATCTTTCACGCGCCCGCCGCAAAAAGGACAATGTTCTCACCGCGGCAATAGTCGGCTACACGAATGCCGGCAAGTCCACTCTCCTGAACCGTCTCACCGACGCGGGAGTGCTTGCCGAAAACAAGCTGTTTGCCACCCTTGACCTCACTTCACGCGCCATTGAACTGCCCGACGGCAGAAGCGTCACACTGATAGACACGGTCGGACTTATCCGCCGTCTGCCGCATCATCTTGTGGAAGCGTTCCGTTCCACTCTCGAAGAAGCCGCCGGCGCAGATATCATTCTGCACGTTTCCGACATCTCCGATCCGGAAGTGAAGGAAAAGACTGTCACTACCCAGAAACTGCTTGCCGAGCTTGGCTGCGCGGAGATACCCGTGGTGAATATACTGAACAAAGCCGACCTCGTCGATTACGATATCCCCGAGGACGACACGACGGTGAAGATATCCGCGAAAACAGGCGCGGGCATCGACCGTATGCTCATGCTTATCGCCAAAAATCTCCCGCAGAACAGCAGAAGAATGAAGCTGCTCATTCCTTACGACAAAGCGGGATTTTCCGCAGAGATACGCGCTTTCGGGAAGATCTTCTCCGAGGAGTTCACCGAAAACGGCACTCTTATCGACGCGCTTGTAGATATCAGGCTCATATCGAGAGCAGAGGAATACGAGGCAAAGGATAAACCGACGTCAATCCTCTAAGCTTTCCGGAGTTACTTCACAACCGCCCACCGGACGTATCTTCAGGACGTGGCAGCTGCCGTTGCCGAACACCTTTTCAAGTTCCATCTTGAATTCCTTCAGCAGCTCAAACGGTACGAACGCCTGTATGGTACCCGCAAATCCCGCGCCATGCACACGGGTGGCTCCCTTGCGTCCGAGAGCGTATTCCGCCACATTCAGACCGATGCTCAGTCCCTGGTGCATTATGTCCTTGCTGGAATATACGTTCTGTAAGTACTTGTATGATGAGTTGCCGCTCTCGTTTATCGAATCGAGGAATGCCTGGAAATCATTGCGGCGCAGCGCGTTCACCAGCTTATCCACCCTCTTGTTCTCCTCAAAGAAGTGTATCGCACGCAGCACCGCACGGTCTCCGAACATATCACGCAGCAGGTTCATATTAAGAATTATATCGTGTTTGCAGATGCGGCGGAGATTTTCCACCGAGAAGTACTCCGCTATCTCCTGCATTTCATGGCGGATAGCGAGATATTCTTCATTTATATCGTCCGGATCGCCCTTGGTGTCGATTATGCAAAGAGCATGTCCGAAACTGTCGAAGTCAACATTTACATGATCGATTATCGGGCTGTCGGTATCCTTGAAATCTATGGAGACAAATCCGCCGACCGCAGCCGCCATCTGATCCATAAGTCCGCTGGGCTTGCCGTAATACTCATTCTCGGCGTACTGTGAGATCTGTGCCACCTTTATCGGGTCGATCTTACCGTCGTTGAACAGATAGGAATATATAGTCCCTATAAGCACCTCGAATGCCGCTGACGCGGACAATCCGGAGCCGCGCACGACGTTCGACACTGTATATGCCCTGAAACCGCCGATAGTAAAACCTCGCTTTTTAAATCCCGCAGTCACACCCCGCAGCAATGCTGTCGGGGTATTCTTTTCCTCCTCAACGATATCGAGCTCATCGAGAAGGATACGGTTCTCCTCATAGCCTTCTGATTTTATCACTGCCACCGGCTGATCCGTCGGTTCCACTATGGCTATGGTGTCAAGATCGACGCTTGCCGCAAGCACCTTGCCTCCGTTGTGGTCGGTATGATTACCGCCGACCTCCGTGCGTCCGGGGGAGGAAAAGATGCGGATATTCCCTCCGTCTGCGCCGAAGTACTTCTTGTATGCCTCCACAGCGTCTCTGTAACGTTTTTTCTGATACGGAAGCGCATCGTCCTTATACAGTTCCTCGATACCTGCTATCTTTGGTTTTACTGCCATTTTATTTTCCTTTCCCGGAATTGCTCCGAAGTATTTTTCATCAGTCATATTTTTCGGAATAGAACATGTGGTCCGCTTTTCGCCGGTGTGAGTAAACGCTCATTACCAGCCCGGCTGCCGCATACATCGCTATCACGGACGTTCCGCCCGCGCTTATGAACGGAAGCGGTATCCCTATTACCGGCATGACGCCGAGATCCATTCCTATATTTATAAGTGAGTGTGAGAAGAACACCGCGAACACCCCCACGCATATCAGTCTGCCGAGGGTGTCCTTTGCCGCCGATGCCACCGACAGGCATTTCAGGCACAGCACCGCCATCATCACTGCCGTAAGCATACATCCAACAAACCCGAGCGTCATTCCGATGTACGAAAAGATAAAGTCGGTATCAAGTTCGGGTACATAAGTGTAATTGCCGCTCCCGAACAAACCGAGACCGGTTATCCCGCCCGAACCGAGAGCCTTTTTGCCGAGATACTGCTGCATATATATACCGAGTATCTCGTCCTCCTGCATCTGTGTGTCCCAAAGTATCTGTATGCGCTTTATCTGGTAGGGCTGCATCATATAGTTCCACGCGCAGTACACCACCGCCGGCACAGCTATCACCGCAGCCGCGATGTACTTCCACGATATCCCTGCCGCGAACAGCATTATCACGAATACCGAGATAAAGACCAGCGCCGACCCGTCATCGCCCTGTTTCATGATAATAAAGATCGGTACCGCCCCGTGAATGCACAGCAGCAGCATATTAAGCGGTTCATTCAGCCTGTTCCCGACTTTGCTGAGGTGCGCCGCAAATGTCATTATGAACGCTATCTTCAGAAGTTCCGACGGCTGGAACTGTATGAAACCGAGGTTCAGCCAGCCGATATCGTCCGCACCTTCGACGCCTCGTCCCAACGGGGTGAACAGCAGCAGGACAAGTATCAGGGCTATCGGGGTGTAAATGAACCATATTCTTGAAATGAATTTATAGTCTATCGCGGAGATCACCATAGCCACAGCTATACCTATCACCGCGGCGATGAGGTTTATCCTCCACTGCCGCCCGCTTACCTGTCCGCTGATACCGTTAATGTTCATCGTGTATAACAAAATAACGCTGAACACGCTTGTTATCGCGCACAGTGCAAGCATAGCCTTATCGAGATCTTTTATATAATCCGAAATATATCTGAAAACTCTCTTCATATCCGACTTTCTGCTGGTATTTCTGTTATACTGTATTCTATTATATACCAAAAAATCCATATTTGCAAGGAATTTGAAGAAAAAGTTTACTTTACCGTCTTAATGTATTTTATACCGTACCTGAGCATTATTTCCGCGGTCTCGGCACCGATACGCTCACCGGGCATCACGACCGGTACGCAGGGCGGGCATGGGGACTGTATATCCGCGCATATCCTTCCTGCCGACTTTCCGGCGGGGATAGTCTCTGTCCGTGAGAAATAAGCCTCCCGCGGGGGCATCACCTTTTCCGGTCTCACGATCGGGATATCTCCCGGCACAAGCGGAGTTTTACGGGGAATATCAAGCACAGCTGCGGCGGTCTTTTCAAAGTCACCGGCAGGCTGTACCACCGAGAACAGCATGACCGTGCAGCGCTCCCCGCCCATTTCACACTCTATGCCCCGCTCCCGCAGCATTTCCGCATACTCCGCCCCCGTATAACCGAGAGCATTTACGTCGATAGTCACGCGCATATCATCGCTCCTGCGCAGCGGGATATTTTCCGCGGAAAGCTTATTTTTCAGCTCCCGCACCCTGTTTACCGCTGCAAGAGCCGCGGCGCCTTCCTCCGCAATGTACCGGTTGCAAAGATCAAGACTGTCAAGCATGAGGTAGGACGGACTTGAGCTTCCGAACAGCGCCATTGCTGATTTTATCCCGTCCCTGAAACGCCTGTCCGCAAGGTGTACGTACGCTGTACCGGTAATCGCGGGCAAGGTCTTGTGTGCGCTGTCGGCAGTCATATCGGCACCGTATTTTATGGGGTGGTCTCCCGTGAATACCTTGTACGCGCCGTGAGCATTGTCGGCAAGCAGCAGAACGCCGCTTTTCCGGCACACAGCGGATATAGCCGGCACATCACATTCCCCGCCCAGGTAGTCCACCGATGTTACAAAAACCGCGGCGGTATCACCGTTTATCGCCTGTTCGGCATCTTCCGGCTTTATCGTGCCGCACGGAAACTCGTCCGGGTATATCCAGTCCACATCAAACCCGAGCAGAACCGCTGATGTTATCAGGCTTTTATGCGAACACCGACCCGCCGCTATGGTATGTCTGCCGGTCTGTGCGCAGGCTTCCGCAAGCATAGACTGTATGGCAAGTGTAGCTCCGCCGCATGAATAACAGCTTGCAGCCGCACCGAACAATGCCGCCGTGTTGTCCTCGCTCTCCCGGATAATGCCCGATGATTCATACAGCACGTCCGCGCCGTTTATCTCGGTAATGTCACCGGGATATACAAGCCCCTTCCCTCCCGGCATGTGCAGGCGGACGGTACCGCTTTCCGCATATTTTTTCAGATAATCGTGTATCGGTGTTTTCATTGCTTTCTCCTATAAAAAAGCCCCCGGAGAGGGGGCTTCTTTGTTTTTATCCTTCAGCTATCTGAGCGCGGTAGTTGTCGAGTGTCGTCTCGATAACATTGTAGTTCTCTTCAAGAAGGTGGGTGTATGTATCCGTACCCTTCATAGGATCGTCAAATACCTGCTTGATAGTTGTTGTGAGGTCTGTACCGAATCCGCGGTGGAAGTCGAACAGGAATTCAAATTTGGAAGGATCTACCATATCGTCAAGGACCTGCATCTGACGCTCGTCATAAGTAACCTTGAACTTCGGTTTTCTGGGCTCATTGCACTCGGGGCAGAGCTCGCCTTCTTCACCGAACTCACTGTCGAACTGATGTTTGCATTTTGTGCACTTCGGATAGAAGTAAGCACCGTCATACATGAGAAGATCGCGTCTTGCCTGTACAACATCGGGGTCTGTCTCATAAATTCTGCCTGCGAGGATCCACGATACGGCACCCTGGACATTCTTAGCGCCTGCGGGGATAAGATATCCGTATGTATTGCCGAGGATATTGTATGTGGAATTATCAGGGTCTCTGGGCAGCGGAACTGCACGCACCTGACCTTCGAGCTTGTTCTTGAAGCCCGTTTCCATAGCGGAGTTGAGTCCCCACTCGATAGGCATGATGTAGAAGAGGAGCTTGCCGTCTGTGAAGCCCTGACCCGGATCACGCCATTCGGGATATACATATCCTTCCTTTGCAAGACCTTCGATAAAGTTCATGGTCTTGGTGACCTGCGGAGTCTTCATATTGTTCTTTATCTCGTTGTTGCTGAACTCGATCGCCGGGACGCCCGCGGTAGCCGCAAAATGCAGAGCCGAGCTTTCGCCCATTGCTATACCGATATTGTCCGAGCTTACAGCCATCCACTGCTTGAGCAGCGACTCAAACTCTGTCCATGTCCACTCACCCGCGAAATAGAGATCCATAGGATCCTGCGCACCCATAGCCTCTATCATGGCAGTTGAGTAGATCAGACCGTAGTTTGCCTGCATGGTCTGCGGGAAGTAGTAATGCTTTCCCTTATAAGCGAAGCTGTCGATTACGCTGCTCATATCCGACCATACGGGTGAACTCTGATCCAGCCAGTCGTCCAGTGCCGTGAAACGGTTCTGGATAATACCGCCGGGTATCATCTCCCACTCATATCTTACGAGGTCGGGGGAGTCGCCGGCAGCTATATAGGTGCCGAGCTTTTCCATATACTCGAGGGAGTTGCACATGGTGACATTGACGGTACCGCCGAAGCGCTCGGCATACAGCTTCAGTATGTCGTTCTCGGGGGCTACGTTGGTGAATTCATAGTAGCAGAGAGCGTTCAGCTCGCCCGCCTTCTGTCCTGCGACGTAATTCTTGCCGGCACCCTCCTCATTTTCGGAAGTAACCTCCTCGATGTTTGCCATTTCATCGTAGTTTGCCTCGGTCTCGAATTCCTTGTTGGGGTCGAGGGTAGTCGTGGTCACGGCTGCGGGAGCTTCGGTCTGCGCTCCTGCCGCATCACTGCGTCCGGCATCTCTGCCCGAACCGCCGTTGTTGCAGGCAGCGGACGAAATGACAGCCGCTGCCGCCAGCAGTGCGGACAGGACTTTCTTTGATGTTCTCATTGGGATCAGGTCTCTCCTTTCAATTGTGCCGTATGTCACCGGAAACCTCTGCCGTCCTCACCGCCGGTAGCGGAGCCGGTATCAGGCTTTCTGAGCTTCTCATAGTAACAGCACGGCGAACTTACCGCGTTTGTGATGACTGCACGCCCCTCAAGGCAGCAGTAGCCGTCCTTCTGGTAGCGGCAGTCATTTGCGCAAACGATCATATTCATATTTCTCACGACCTTCCGGATATATGATACGGAAAAACTCCGTATTTATCCGCAAAGAAACGGAAATATTTATCAGCAGAACGGATTTTCCGACGGATAGAGCATTCCCTTGGGCTGGTTGAATGCGATGTCCTTTACTCCGAGCAGTCTGAACGTCTCAAACAGAAGCTTTCCGTAATGTCCGAACGCAACAGCGCCGTGGTGAGGATAACGCTTCTGGATAAGAACGTGACGGTAGAAGCGTCCCATTTCCTTGATAGCGAAAATACCTATGCCGCCGAAGGAACGGGTCTTGACGTCGAGGATCTCGCCCTCTGCGATATACGAGCGGAGCACTCCGTCGGAGTCGCACTGGAGGCGGTAGAATGTAACATCGCTTGCGGCGATATCGCCCTCAAGGGTACCGCGTGTGAAGTCGGGCTCGCTTCCCTCGGGTTCGAGAAGTCTGTGCTGAATGAGCTGGTACTTGACAGCACGGTCGGAGCACATCTTGCACTCGGGGGTGTTGCCGCAGTGGAAGCCCATGAATGTATCGGTGAGCGTGTAGTCGTACTTGCCCTTGATATCCTCGTCATAAATATACTGAGGAACGGAGTTGTTGATATCAAGCAGAGTAACGGTGTCGGCGGAAACGCAGATACCGATGTACTCGCTGAGTGCGCCGTAGATATCGACTTCGCAGGATACCGGGATACCGCGGCTCGCAAGACGGCTGTTCACATAGCAGGGTTCAAAACCGAACTGGGACGGGAATGCCGGCCAGCACTTGTCGGCGAATGCCACATACTTGCGCGCGCCCTTGTGCTTTTCAGCCCAGTCGAGCAGTGTAAGCTCGAACTGTGCCATTCTCTCGTTCATCTCGGGGTAATATCTTCCTTCACCCATTTCCTTTGCCATCTCTTCGCAGATAGCGGGGATACGGGGATCACCCGCATGCTCCTTGAAGGAAACGAGCAGATCAAGCTCGGAGTTCTCTTCGATCTCGACGCCCAGCTCATAGAGACCCATGATAGGCGCGTTGCAGGCAAAGAAGTCCTGCGGTCTCGGACCGAATGTGATGATCTTGAGGTTTGTAACTCCTATGTATGCGCGTGCGATCGGAACGAAGTCCGCAATCATCTTTGCGATATCGTCCGCTGTTCCTACAGGATATGACGGGATATAACCCTTTAAGTGTCTCATTCCGAGGTTGTAGGAGCAGTTGAGCATACCGCAGTAAGCGTCGCCTCTGCCGTTTATCATATCGCCGTCGCCCTCGGCAGCCGCCACGAACATACAGGGACCGTCAAATTCCTTGGCGATGAGTGTTTCAGGGGTCTCGGGACCGAAGTTTCCGAGGAATACCACAAGAGCGTTGCACTCCTGCTTGTTCACGTCCTCGACAGCCTTGAGCATATCCAGCTCATTCTCGACTGTTATGGGACATTCGTAGAGTTCCCCTTTGTACGCAGCCTTTATTGCCGCGCGTCTCTTTTCCGAAAGCACTATCGGGAAGCAGTCACGGGAGACTGCTATGATACCGAGTCTGACCTGCGGGATGTTAGTTATCATGTATGTGTTCCTCCTGAATATTTTTAATGCGTTCTCACGCAATACTTACTTGTTCCAGAACGGTTCGCGTTCGTGGGTCTGCGGTCTGGTCATCAGCCGTTTTATGGACTCCGAGGGTGTCACATTATCATAGCACACCCTGTACAGTTCATCTATTATCGGTGTTCTTACCATATATGTGTCTGCAAGTCTGTAAGCTATCTTGCAGCAGTTGTAGCCCTCGACCGTTCCGACATTGGCTACGGCTTCCGCCGCGCTCATTCCCTCGCCGATAAGTATGCCGGCTCTGTGGTTGCGGGAATGTTTCGAGGTGCAGGTGACTATCAGGTCGCCTACTCCGGCGAGCCCGGTGAAGGTCTCCCACTTCGCCCCCATTGCCGAACCGAGCCTTGTCATTTCCGCAAGACCTCTCGTCATGAGTGCGGCTATGGTATTGTCACCGAGTTTCATACCCTCCACTACTCCGCAGCTCAGGGCTATGATGTTTTTCAGCGCCGCCGCGATCTCACAGCCAGCCACATCATCGTTTCCGTATATACGGAACGTGTTGGTCTGGAGTTCCTCCTGAAGATATTCGGTCACGCTCATATCATGCGAGGACATCACCACCGTTGTGGGAATGCTCCGGCCGACCTCTTCCGCATGGCAGGGTCCCGCCATTACCGCTATGCTGTTGTCCGGTATCTCTTCCGCAATGACCTGGGACAGCCGTTTTTTGCTGCTTTCCTCAAAGCCCTTGCCCACGTTGAGTATCACGGTCTTCTTATCTATCACCGCGGCGGCTTTTTCAGCCACCTCCCGCACATAGGGCGACGGTATGGCAAACACCAGAACGTCCGTGCCGCTCACACAGCTTATATCCGATGTAAACGATATTTTGTTAGACACCGGTACCCCCGGGAGCAGACGCTTATGTTCGCCGCAGCGAAGGATATCGTCTATTTCGGCCTGACTGTTCGACCACGCGGTAACCGTATGGCCCGCCTTGTTCCAGAGAACGGCGAGCGCTGTTCCGAAGCCGCAGCCGAGTATTGTTATTTTCATATATTCTCTCTCATAAACACCGAATGTGTTTTTTCATAGATAACGCCGCACATCAACTGTATTCGCCCGATGTGCGGCGTATCCTGCCGGAAATTTGAGGGTCCTCAGCTCTCCCAGCTGCAAAGCTCTTCGTAAAGTCCGATATAGAGCTTAGCCGACTGTTTCCAGCTGAAATCCTTCTTCATGCCGGTCTCGACAAGTTTCTTCCATTTAGCCTGATCGTCATATACTTCCTTGGCTCTGTTGACAGCGCCGAGCATATCGAGCGCATTGTAGGACTGGAATGTGAAGCCTACGCCCTCGCCGCTCTCGTCTCCGTAGTCCATGATGGAGTCCTTCAGTCCGCCTGTAGCGCGAACGATCGGCACTGTACCGTAGCGGAGGGCTATCATCTGTGCGAGTCCGCAGGGTTCGCTCTTGCTGGGCATCAGGAACATATCAGCTCCGGCGTAAATGCGTTTTGCATAAGCGGGGATATAACCGCACTTGAAGCTTACCGCCTGCGGGTACTTGCTCTGCATATAGTAGAAGTAATCTTCATACTGCTTATCGCCGGAACCGAGTACTACAACTTTTATACCGGAGCAAACGATGTCGTCCAGCACGCACTTTATAAGATCGAAGCCCTTGTGCTCAACAAGGCGGGATATTATGCCGAGAACGGGGGAATCTCCGCCGGGGAGCCCTGCTTCTTCGAGCAGCTTCTCCTTGCAGGTCTTCTTGCCCGCCATCTTGCCCACGCTGAAATTAGCAGGGATATCCTTGTCTGTCTTGCTGTTGTACATATCGGTGTCGATACCGTTGAGGAATCCGCAGGTCTTGTACTGCTTGGTATTCAGACAGCGGTCAAGACCGTGCGAGAACCACGGATTGAGTATTTCCTTAGCGTATGTCGGAGAAACGGTGGTCACTTTATCCGCCATTTCGATAGCGCCCTTCATGAGGTTCGCGTCGCCGTCGTACTCAATAATGGAACTTAAATGTCTCGGGATAGAGAAGATCTCCTCTGTAAGCTCAAGACCGTACTGGCCCTGGTATCCGATGTTATGGATAGTGAAAACATTGCGGATGCCCCACATATTGTGATGATACTTGTAGTAGATATTGTAGTAGATCGGTACAAGTGCGGTCTGCCAGTCGTTGGAATTGATGATATCGGGTTTTATCTCAAGGTGTTCGAGCATTTCGAGAATGGCTCTCGAGAAGAACGCGTATCTCTCAGCGTCGTCGTAATATCCGTACAGACCGAAATCACGCTTGAAGTAATACTCATTGTCAAGGAAGTAATATTTTACTCCGTTCAGTGTCGTTGTGAAAACACCGCAGTACTGGGAACGCCAGCCCACAGGAACATAGAAATTCATCACATACTCAAGGCTTTCACGTACCTCGGGCTTGATGGTATTGAAGTAATACGGCATTACTACCATACACTCATGGCCTGCTTCCACGAGCGCTTTGGGGAGCGATCCCGCAACATCGGCAAGTCCTCCGGATGCGGCAAAAGGCTGTGCCTCACTTGCGGCGTATAATATCTTCATGTTAAACTCCTCCTGTCTGGGGCTGAGACAGCCCTGTATAGCAAATAACACTTTGCTATACTATATTGTACCACATTTTCAGAAAATTTCAAGAGTTTATATAAAATTCATCATTTTTTACTAACATTATTGGCGAAAATCACAAAGAAAAAGTTCCCGCATAAAGGCAGGAAACCTTACCTGTATGCAGGAACATTCATATCTGTCACATTCATTCGGTGTGCTGTTTTTACCGGTCTTTCAGTGTGCGGAGCGTCCTCAGCAGCGCCCTGACCTCCGCCGCGGTGCTGAAAACGGACGGAGCGAAGCGTACCGCGCCCTGTTCGGACGTGCCGATCTTCTCATGTGCCGGGAACGCGCAGTGAAATCCGCCGCGCAGGGCAAAACCCGCGTCACTGAGCATGGCGGCAGTGTGTTCGGCGGGAATATCTCCCACATTGAACGGGATAACGGGAGCAAAACGCTCATCAAAAGCGTCGCTGTACAGCTTCAATCCAGGGATCTTCTGCGCTTCCCGGAAGAAAAGCCCGCACAGGCTGTGTTCGTGAGCGCGGATATTGTCAATGCCTTTAGAATTCACGAAGTCCACCCCCGCACCGAGAGAGATCGCACCGGCGGTGTTTATGGTGCCGCTCTCGAAACGGTCGGGAAGAAATTCCGGCTGGGACAGCTCCTTGGAAAGACTGCCGGTGCCGCCCTCGACAAGTGTTGTCAGGCGATACCTTCCGTCCGTTACCAGCAGCCCCGTTCCCATTGGTCCGTACAGCCCCTTGTGACCCGCCGCACATATAATGTTTATCCCGTCGGACAGCTTCAGCGGTATCACGCCCGCGCCCTGCGCGGCATCAACTATGAAGCATATCCCATGCTGTCTGCATATCTCCGCTATTCGCTTAACAGGCATTATCCTGCCGGTGACATTCCCGGCGAGGGTACATATAACAGCCTTTGTGCGGCGGTTTATCGCTTTCCCGAAGGCGTCAGCCGTCTCGTCGTCCGTGCCGGTCACAGCAGAGGTGAATGATACCCCGCGGCACTTCGATATCGCGTACAGCGGTCTGAGTACCGCGTTATGCTCGATATCGCTGATGACCGCGTGGGAATTTTCCGTCATTATCCCCTTTATGGCTGTGTTGAGCGCGAATGTACAGTTTGGCATGAATACCGTGTTTTCCGGAGAGGCACCGAAGAATTCCGCGCACTTCTCACGGGCATCATAGACTGCCGCAGCCGTTTCCATTGACATTGAATGTCCCGCCCGCCCCGGATTCGCCCCGTACCGCACCAGCGCCCGCGACATTGCGGCAAGTACGGCAGGCGGTTTGGGATAAGTGGTCGCGGCATTGTCAAAATAGATCATCTTCCGTCCCCCTTTGCGAGACTATCTGCGGGGACGGCGGGGAGGTCTCGGCGGACGGGGCGGCTTCGGAGGCGGAACGGGCATGGAGCTGCCGCAGCGTATGCCGATATCCGACAGCATATCGCAGACCATTCCCGGCGGGTCGGAAGTCCTTATCCCGAAACGGCATCCGCGCCTGTCGGAGCTTATCTTCTCCACGCTCACGAATACGCCTTTAGAGCCGAGGTATCGTTTTGCCCTTACCGCGGCAGTATATGAATCAAGCGGAATTATTGAGTATCCCATAAATAAATCACCCTTTCGTGTGGAATAATATTCTATCAGACGGGAATTTCCTTTCCCTTGATATTTTATGCAGAAAACGGCAGGATTGACAATCCGCCGTGAACGGAGGTATATATGAAAGCTGTAATACTTGCAGGAGGCGAAGGGACACGGCTCAGACCGCTCACCTGCGACCTTCCGAAACCGCTGGTGCCGGTATGCGGAAAACCGGTACTGTTCTACATTCTGGAACTGCTGGAAAAGTCCGGCTGCGACGAAGCCGCCATAGCAGTACGCTACAAGGGCGAAAAGATAGAAGCCGCCCTCGGAGACGGACGCTACGGAAAGCTGCGGACATTCGTTTCCTATGAGGATAAGCCTCTCGGTACGGCAGGCTGCGTGAAAAAAGCCGCCGCCGATATGACAGGTCCGTTGGTGATAATCAGCGGGGACGCTATGTGCGACTTCGACCTTGCCGCTATTTACGAACGGCATATCCGGTCGGGGGCATCAGCCACCATAGCGGTCCGGTCGGTGGACGACCCGAGGGAATACGGTCTGATCCTCGGTGAAAAAGGTGAAGTTACAGGCTTCTCCGAAAAGCCTTCCTTCATAAACTGCCGCAGCGATCTCGCGAATACGGGTATATATGTGATATCACCGGAGATCTTCGGACTTATCGAGGACGACAGACCCGTGGATTTTGCGAAGGACGTGTTCCCGGAGATGCTGCGGCGGGGAATGAAGCTCGGCTACTATGAGGAAAGCGGATACTGGTGCGACATCGGGGATATCGCGGCATACAAGCGCTGCACCGCCGACCTGATAAACGGTAAGATAAACGCGGCACTGCCGGAGCGGGAAAACCTCCCGAAAAACTGCGCCGTAAGCGAGGGATCCTTCGTATCAAAAGGCGCTTATATCTCTCCGAAGGCTCTTGCGGCGGGCTGTTCCTGCATAGGCTCCGGAGCGTATATTTCCGACGGCGCTAAGCTTCACAGCGCAACGGTAATGGACGGAGCATTCGTCGGAGAAGGCGTGACGCTGAACGACTGCATAATCTGTGCCAACGCAAAGATAGGCGGCGGAGCTGCCGTCTATGAAGGCGCGGTGATCGGTGAAGGGGCAGTGATCGGTGAAAATGCGGTAGTGAGCAGCGGCGTGAAGATATGGAACAACAAGCGCATAGCCCGCGGCTCGACAGTCTCCGCGGACGTGAAATACGGTTCCGCAGCCGTCCCGGAGATGACCGAGGACGGGATATGCGGCGCGACCAACACGGTCATAACGCCCGAATTCGCAGTACGGGCGGGCTGCGCGGCAGCCAAGATATCCGAGCGGTGCATAGCGGTGTCATGCTCGGCCGGAGAAGCCGCTGTATGCCTGAAAAACGCGGTGCTGTGCGGGATATCCTCCGCCGGAAAGGTATCCTGCGACTGCGGTACGGTCCCTCTGACCGCGCTCGCCCACTCCGCAGCACTGCTCGGCGCAGATATAATGGTATATGTTTCGGCAAAAGTACAGACGAAGATAATGGTATTCTCGGCAGGAATGCTGCCGCTGAAGCGGAGCCGGGAGCGTATATTGCAGGGAGCGGTGACCCGCGGCGAATATATGAGCGCGGGATGGGACGGTTTCGGGGAGATAAAGCGGTTCACAGGGGCAAGGCTTCTGTATGAGTCGGCGCTTACCAGTATGTGCGGGTTCACGGTGCCTTACGATATCCGCGTGATCTGCCGTGACCCCGATATCCGCGGGATCTGCACCCCGTTTGCGAAGATGCTCTCGGCAGGGCGCGACAAGATGACGGTAACGATATCCGAGCGGGGCGACACCGCCGAGATCTCCTGCGGAGAAACGCGGATCGATCCCGTATCACTGGTGCTGCTGACATGTTCCGCGGAAGCAAGAGCCGGACACGATATCTCACTGCCGTTCGCATTCCCGCGGACTGCCGAAAATGCCGCCGCACTGTACGGGCATAATATCCTGCGTTACTTTGAAAGTTCAATGGACGACCGCGACGAACAGGCGCGTGACCTTGCCGCACGGCAGATTTTCATGCGGGACGGGTTTGCCTGTGCGGTAAAGGCGCTCGGATATATGCATGATCTCGGTTTGTCGCCGAAGGACGCTCTCGAAGCCGTACCTCGCTC
Source organism: uncultured Clostridia bacterium (assembly GCA_947166945.1). Taxonomy (GTDB): domain Bacteria; phylum Bacillota; class Clostridia; order Oscillospirales; family Ruminococcaceae; genus Ruminiclostridium_E. Next base: position 28,986 of record CAMVGH010000009.1, on the reverse strand, counting down.
CTCCACCGCCGACAGGTTCGTGCGGGTGAATGTCCCCCCGCAGAGAGTTCTTGACCGACTGAAAGCAGTACCCGAGGAAAATGAAGGTGCCGTCATCGGCACCGACGGTGAGCGTGTATTTCTCCGTCCCGACCGGCGCGGGACAGGGATATTCCTCTTTGCGGAGAGCTGCGGAGCCGAGACCGCAGCATCTCTTTGTGACAAAGCGGAAAAGCAGATCAGAAATGCCGTCAGCGCACTCACGCAGAAGAATACAAGGGATAACTGAACGCTTGACCACCGCGCGCATGAGATCAGAAAAGAACGTACAATGTGCTTCTCCGGCAGTAAAACACGCCGATAAATATCCCTTGACTTTTGACCACAAATGAGTTATAATAAATAATGTATTTTTATGTGCTTGACGGTCAATACCGTTTTATATAGGAAAATAACAGACAACACAGGAGCAGAGCGCACTACCATAACTTCAGACATACACGGACCGCCGCTCCCGCAGAAAAGAGGCAAAATGGAAAAAAAGAACGATCAGAAGAAGTCTGCGGTGAACAAAAAGCGTTCGCCGGCGGGCAAATATCTCATGCCGGGCAAAACTGCCGCTCACCAGCAGGCTCCCAGAAAAACAAAGGCGGCTTATACCGCGAAAAAAACTCAGAAGCCCGTAAAGAAGGCCGCAGCGCCGAACGAGGAAACACTGCCGCGCGAGATACTGAGGAACGACCGTAAAAGCCGCGCGGCAAATGCCGTCCCCTTCGCTTCAACCCCCGCAAGAGCCCCGAGGAGATCCTCCCCGCTGCGGATAATCCCTCTCGGCGGACTTGACGAGATAGGAAAGAACCTTTACCTGTACGAATGCTGCAACGATATGTTCATCGTGGACTGCGGACTCGCTTTCCCCGATGATGATATGCTGGGCATAGACCTTGTCATACCGGATTTCACCTATATCATCAGGAACAAGGAGAAACTCCGCGGCATTGTACTCACCCACGGTCACGAAGACCATATAGGAAGTCTCGCATACCTGCTCAAAAAAGTGAATGTTCCGGTTTACGGCACACGGCTCACACTCGGACTTGTGGAGGGAAAGCTCAAAGAGCACGGTATTCTTTCGGAATGCAAGCTGAATGTGGTTCAGCCGCGTCAGACCGTCAAGCTCGGCTGCATGGCTGTGGAATTCATACGCGTGAACCACTCCATACCGGATTCCTGCGGCTTTGCCATATACACCCCCGCCGGAACAGTTATCCACACCGGCGACTTCAAAGTGGATTATACCCCTATCGAGGGCGGCATCATAGACCTTGCAAGGTTCGGCGAACTCGGAAACAGGGGCGTTCTTGCGCTGCTGTCCGAGAGCACCAATGCCGAGCGCCCCGGATTCACAAACTCCGAACGCAAAGTCGGTACCACATTCCGCAACTTCTTCGCACAGGCGGAAGGCAAGCGTATAATCGTGGCGACTTTCTCCAGCAATATCCACCGCATACAGCAGATAATCGACAATGCCGAAATGACCGGCAGAAAAGTGGCGGTATCCGGAAGGAGCATGATAAACGTGCTCAACACGGCTATCGAACTGAATTATATAAGAGTGCCGAAGGGGATCCTCGTTGATATCGAGAATATACGCAAAATACCTCCGGAGCAGCTCGTTATCATCACTACCGGAAGCCAGGGAGAACCAATGTCCGCGCTTTCGAGAATGGCAAGCAATGAACACCGCCAGGTGACCATAACCCCGCAGGATCTCATAATCATCTCCGCCAATCCCATTCCCGGCAATGAAAAGCTGGTGGGACACGTAGTAAACGAACTGATGAAGGCAGGGGCTACAGTCATCTACGAGGCAATGTATGACGTACACGTTTCGGGACACGCGTGCCAGGAAGAACTCAAAATGATGATCTCCCTCACCCGCCCGAAGTTCTTCATACCGATACACGGCGAGTACAAGCACATGTACAAGCATGCCGAGCTTGCCAGACAGCTGCACATACCGGACGAGAACATCTTTATCGCCGGCAACGGAACAGTCATCGAGACGGACGGCATAAATATGAAGATCGCCGGACAGGTACCGGCAGGCAGAGTGCTGATAGACGGACTCGGAGTGGGAGATGTCGGCTCGGTGGTCCTGCGCGACAGGAAGCACCTCGGACAGGACGGACTCATCATAATCGTGACCGCCGTGGAAGTCTCCTCAGGAAAGGTGATATCGGGGCCGGATACAGTTTCCCGCGGATTTGTGTATGTGCGCGAATCGGAGGAACTTATGGAAGAAATGAAGGCTAAGGCAAGGGCTGTCATGAAGAAGCACCTCGCGCCGAACACACGCGAATGGACGAGCCTGAAGAACGAGCTTAAAGATGTACTCGGCTCTTTCATCTTCTCAAAGACAGGCAGAAGCCCGATGATACTGCCGATCATAATGGAAGTCTGATCTTCACGGCATGGCAGATCATGATCCAAACGGTGCCGTACAGCGGCACAAAGCTGTGATCAACTGTTCAATATTTTATTCGTAAAGGGGGTCTTGCGGTGAAAAACAATTTCCGGGATGCGGGACTTGTGGTGGCTATAGTGTCGCTGCTGATATCGGCGGTAGTTATGCTGATATTCATGTACGAACTGTCGCTGGAAGCATTCTGCGTATTCGCTCCTGTACTGTGCGTTACAGGAGGATTTACAGCCGCAAAGCTCATCTCTGTGACACGGAAGAATTTCCAGTACTTTGCGCGGATCGATTCCGAGATAGATAAAATGGAGCGCGTCTCCATGAACTATATGCCTATAGCTATCGCTATCGTTGACAGCGGCTGCAGGCTGGTATGGTTCAATGAGGATTTCTCGAAACGCTTCACCGAAGAGGCGGTATATGGTCAGTCTATTGAGATAATCACCAAGCTGCCGCTTGAAAAGCTGCTCGGCAGAGAGGGCTACTACGAAATAAAGTATAAGAACAACTACTATAAGGTTTACGCGGACGCTCCGGACGAGAAGGAAGCCAAAGACATCTATATGCTGTACTTCTCGGACATCACACGGATCCGCTCTCTTGAGACCGAACAGCGGCTCGCTCAGCCGGTAGTCATGATATTCGTCATAGACAGCTATGACGAGCTTTTCGGCGGCAGCTCCGAAAGTGAGACAGCAAAGATCACCGTACAGATAGACAAGCTGCTTGAGGATTTCATCAGCGGCACCAACGGAATACTGCGCAAGTATAACCACGAACGTTTCTGGGCAGTCATAGAGGAACGCTATGTCCGTGCCATGATCGAGGACAAGGTGAAAATACTCGATCAGGCGAGAGCCATACAGGTCAACGACCGTATCAGCGTCACGCTGTCCATAGGAATAGGCAGGAACGCGAAGAGCATCGCGGAAAGCGAGGAATTCGCAAAGCAGGCTCTCGATATGGCACTCGGACGCGGCGGCGACCAGGCGGCGATCAAGACCGACAACGGTTTTGAATTCTACGGCGGCGTTTCAAAGGGCGTCGAGCGCCACACAAAGGTAAAGACCCGTATCATCGCAAGCTCGCTGATAGAAGCTATCGAACAGGCTTCCGACGTGTACATAATGGGACACCGGAACAGCGACCTCGACGCGGTGGGCGCGTGTGTCGGACTCGCGGGGGCAATAAGAAGGCTCGGAAAGAACTCCTACGCGGTCATTGACAAGCAGACCACAATGGCTATGCGGCTGTATGATTATATCTACGAAAAAGAAAAGGGCTACCTTTTCACCACCCCTTCCGAAGCCAAGGAAAATTTCGGGGAGAATTCCCTGCTGATCGTCGCAGATACCCATAATCCGGATATCGTTGACGTGCCGGAACTGCTCGAACGGGCAGAAAAAGTAGTGGTCATCGACCACCACCGCAAGATGATAAACTACATCGACAAGGCTATGATATTCCACCATGAGCCGTACGCGTCCAGTGCCTGCGAAATGGTCACGGAACTGCTCCAGTATTTCGGCGACGCGGGCAAGATATCCTCCGTTCAGGCGGAAGCACTGCTGGCGGGTATAATGCTCGACACAAAGAATTTCACACTGCGGACGGGCGTGAGAACTTTCGAGGCTGCCGCTGCTCTCCGTAAGCTCGGAGCGGACACGGTAAATGTCAAGACCATGTTTGCCAATACCGTGGAATGCTACCGCCAGAAATCCGAGATCGTCGCCTCCGCTACCGTTTACCGCAACTGCGCTATCGCAACGGCGGACAAGGTGCTTGCCGATATGAGGACCGCGGCACCGCAGGCAGCGGACGATATGCTCGGTGTTGCCGATGTAAAGGCGGCATTCGTTATTGCAAGGACTTCAAATGACGAGATCGCCCTCAACTGCCGTTCGCTCGGAGCCATAAATGTACAGCTTATAGCCGAGGCTCTCGGCGGCGGCGGACACCAGACAATGGCAGGCGCACAATTCCGCGACACTACGATCGAGGAAGTATATGCGCGCCTTAAAGACGCAATAGACAAATACTACGAAAGCCTTAATTCATAAATATCAACATACAGAAGGAGACATAAAAAATGAAAGTAATACTTTTACAGGACGTACAGGGGACCGGCAAAAAGGGCGAAGTCAAGGAAGTCAAGGACGGCTATGCCCGCAACTGCCTTATCAAGCAGAAACTTGCCGTTGAAGCTACCAACGCCAACATAAACATACTTGAGGGACAGCAGGCTCACGCGCAGCATAAGATCGACACCGATATCGCCAACGCAAAGAAGATCGCGGAGATCATAGACGGCAAGACATTCTCCACAGCGATGAAGGCAGGCGCCAACGGCAAACTGTTCGGCTCCGTCACCGGCAAGGACATCTCAAAGATGATAAAGGATGCCCACGGACTTGACGTTGACAAGAAGAAGATAGTGCTGAAAAACGAGATAAAGACTTTCGGCACCTTTGAGGCCGAGGCAAGACTCTATAACGGGGTCACCGCAAAGTTCAAGGTTCAGGTCACGGAAGCTCAGTGAGCCGGTCACATTGAGATATGATACGGCAATAATCATTAAAGATTTTGAAAAGGGGGCTTGGAGGGAAGCTTTTCCGGAAGCATTTTCTTCCGACTCAACATGGCGGAACTTGAAATAAGCGACATAAACCTGCCGTACAGCACGGACGCGGAACAGATGGTGCTCGGTTCGATAATTGCGGACCCGGATCTGATATCCAAGGTTTCCGACAGGCTCACCCCCGAACATTTCTTCCGGGAGACCCACAAGGGGATATTCTCGGTGATGCAGAAAATGTTCGTCGGAGGAAGCGATATAAATATAGTAAGTCTCACCGAACGCTGCGCAAGAGAAAAGGTGTTTGAATCGACGGAACAGGCGAAGGAATACCTGTACAAGATCTCTATGCTTGCCGTGGAACACTCGTCCATTGAAAGCTACGCGGACGTACTCGATGAGAAATTTGTGCTGCGCGAACTTATTTATGCCTCCAGGGATATTTTTGAAAAAGCGACCTCCGGGACCGAAGAGCCTGCCGCTCTGCTCGAATACGCCGAACGGCGCATCTACGATATACGGAGCAGCAAGGAGACATCGGGGCTGCTGCATATTGAGCCTACGGTGGTAGATATACTCCAGCACCTCATGAGAGTCGCCGAAAACCGCGAACCCGCGCAGCAGCACGGTATGAGTTCGGGATTTCCGACACTTGACAAGGTCATATTCGGTCTGATGCCGGCAAGCCTTATACTTATCGCAGCCCGTCCGGGTATGGGAAAGACTTCTTTCGCAATGAACATAGCGGTAAATGCCGCAAGGATAAACCGCGGCAAGAAGATAGCGGTGTTCAGCCTTGAAATGTCACGTTCCCAGCTTGTTGAAAGAATGCTGTCCTCCGAGGGTAAAATAGATTCGGAGAGCATGAAGAACGGACTGATACCGCAGGACCGCTGGATGGGACTTTATGAAGCGGGCGAAATGCTGATGCAGACCCAGATATATGTAGATGATACCGCCAATATAACGGTAGGCGAGATAAAAGCCAAACTCCGCCGTCTCAGCGATGTGGGGCTGGTGGTGATCGACTATCTCGGTCTTATAACCGTAAAAGGCAGGAACAGCGGCAACCGTGTCGCGGAGGTAACAGAGATCACCCGTAACCTGAAGATCATGGCAAAGGAACTCAATGTCCCGGTCATAGCACTGTCGCAGCTATCCAGAGGTCCGGACGCCCGCGAGGACAAGCGTCCGCTGCTTTCCGACCTGAGAGATTCCGGTTCCGTGGAGCAGGATGCGGACGTTGTTCTTTTTCTGTACCGCGATTTCTATTACAATAAAGAAAAGACCGACCATATAAACAGCTGTGAGTGTATAGTCGCAAAGAACCGTCACGGCAAACAGTGTACGGTGCCGCTGCGCTGGGACGGCGAATATACAAGATTCACCTCCGTGGAGGACAGATATGAAGACCCGGGTAGGTGATGCAATTGAAAAATTCGGTATGCTCACGGACTGCCGAAGCGTTACGGCAGGACTGAGCGGGGGCGCGGACAGCTGCGCGCTGCTGGGTTCGCTGTACGAACTGCGGGAAGAACTGGGCATAGACCTGTCTGCCTGCCACATCAACCACTGTCTGAGGGGAGCCGAGAGCGACCGTGACGAGATGTTTGCACGGGAGCTGTGTGATAAGCTCAGTGTACCGCTGGAAGTGTACAGGATAGATGTGCGCGGGGCTGTCGGGAAGCACGAGAGCATCGAACAGGCGGCAAGACGGCTGCGGTATGAGTGCTTCGGGAAAGCCCGTGAGAAATTCGGGTCGGTCATAGCCACCGCACACACCGCAAACGACAGTGCCGAGACGGTACTGATGAATATGATACGCGGTACCGGCACAAAAGGGCTTGCCGGCATCCCGCCCGCAAGAGAGGGAATGATCCGTCCGCTGATACTCTGCACAAGGGAGCAGACGGAAGCCTACTGCCGTGAAAACGGGATAGATTTTGTCACCGACAGCACCAATCTCGAAGACGACTGCACCCGCAACCGCATACGGCATAATGTCCTGCCGCTGATGAAAGAGTTCAATCCCTCATTTATAAGCGCGGTATCACGAATGACGGAAGCAGTCGGGAAAGACGAAGACTTCATCTCGGGATATGCCGCGAAAGCCGCGGCGGATTGCCGGACAGACGGCGGATTCGATTCACGCAGACTCGGAGAACTGCACCCGGCGGTAAGGTTCCGCATAATAGCGGCGGAGCTGAAGGAACACGGCGTGGAGCCGTCGGAACTGCGCGTTTCCCAGTGCGAGGAGATCATATTCAAAGGCATGGGGCGCGTAAACCTCTGTAAAGACAGGTTCGCCTATGTGCGAAAAAAGGTATTTTTTGTAAAAAATGAGTTCCAGGCTTACAGAAACCGTACAGATAACGGCTGATTTTACCTTTGTGTGATAAAATTTTCATAAATTGAACATTTTATATGTTGATTTTTTCACATAAGTATGTTATACTATTTTATTGACAATTTAAAAAGATATCGAGGATACGGAAATGCATAAAGACGTTGAGAGGATATTATTTACGGAGGAACAGCTTTCGGAAGCGGTAAAGACTGTCGGCAAAAAGATAACCGAGGACTATGCCGGAAAGACACCGCTGCTGGTGGGGATCCTGAAAGGATCGGTGGTTTTCATGACCGACCTTATGAGAGCCATAGACCTTGAATGTGAGATCGACTTCATGGTAGCGAAATCCTACGGCAGCTCCGCAAAGTCCACCGGAAATGTGAAGATACTCAAAGACCTGGATACGGATATCTCGGAAAAGGATATAATACTCGTTGAGGATATCCTCGATACCGCACGGACACTTACCGCTGTAAAGAAATACCTGCTCGGAAAGAACCCCGCTTCGGTGAGGATATGCGCTCTGCTGGACAAGGTGACTGCGGAGAAAGCGGGAGACGCAAAGGCAGATTACAAGTGCTTCGACGTGGAAAACGAATTCCTGGTGGGCTACGGTCTGGACTATGCGGAGTCCTATCGCAATCTGCCGTATATCGGCGTACTTAAACATGAAGTTTACGAAAAGTGAATAAATATAAAAGTATGTGAAGAACATATAGGAAAGGCGGTCTAAATGCAGAACAAATTCAAAGGCGTATTTATCTACATTGCGATAATAGCGCTGCTTGTGGCGGGACTTATCGCGATACTGAACACGCTCGTCCCCGCTTACGGAGCTGCGGGAGTCGAGCAGTTCAGCGGCTCGTATTCACAGCTCCTGGACGAGTTCGACTCGCTGAAAGTCACAGAGTACAAGCTCGACCTCGGCAGCGGACAGCTCGATTTCAAGACGAGCGACAACACAGCCACCACATACCGGTACAGTGTGCCGAACGTGAGCCTGTTCGTGAACGATATAGAAGGTTACCGGGCAAAGTACAACGCGCAGCACGGAGATTCCCCGCTGGTGTTCGACTACAAGCCGATAACCGACAACTCCTTCCTGCTCAGCTTCGTGCCGTATCTGGTACTGATAGCGCTTATGATAGGATTCACATTCGTCATAATGCGCCAGACTACAGGCAGCGGCAAGCTCAACCAGTTCTCCAGAGCCAATACCCGCAATCAGCCGGCAAACGGCAAGAAAGTCACATTCGCCGATGTCGCGGGCGCAGACGAGGAAAAGCAGGAGCTGGAAGAGATCGTTGATTTCATGAAAAATCCCCGCAAATATCAGGAACTCGGTGCCAGAATACCGAAGGGCGTACTGCTCGTAGGTCCTCCCGGAACCGGTAAGACCCTGCTTGCGAAAGCTGTGGCGGGCGAAGCGGGAGTTCCATTCTTCTCCATAAGCGGTTCGGATTTCGTTGAAATGTTCGTCGGCGTGGGCGCTTCCCGTGTCCGCGACCTGTTCGACCAGGCAAAGAAGCACACACCGTCGGTCGTATTCATTGATGAGATAGACGCGGTCGGCAGACAGAGAGGCGCAGGTCTCGGCGGCGGTCATGACGAGCGTGAACAGACGCTGAACCAGCTGCTTGTCGAAATGGACGGATTTACCGAAAATCAGAACATCATCGTCATGGCGGCGACCAACCGCCGCGATATCCTCGACCCGGCGCTCCTTCGTCCGGGAAGATTCGACAGACAGATCACAGTAAGTTACCCCGATATAAAGGGGCGCGAGGAGATACTCAAAGTCCACACAAGGAACAAGAAACTCTCCCCCGACATCAATCTCGCAACTATCGCAAAGACCACAGCCGGATTTACCGGTGCGGATCTTGAGAACCTGCTGAACGAGTCCGCGCTTCTCGCCGCACGCAAGAACCGCAAGGCTATCGTGCAGGAAGATGTCGAGGAAGCCGCTATCAAGGTGGTTACGGGTCCCGAAAAGAAATCGAGAGTTGTGACCGAAAAGGAAAAGCGCCTCACCTCCTACCACGAAGCGGGACACGCGGTCTGCACATACTTCTGCCCCACCCAGGACAAGGTACACCATATCACCATTATTCCCCGCGGCTCGGCAGGCGGCTTTACAATGTCGCTCCCGGAGCATGACAAGAACTATGTGAGCAAGCGTGAGATGGAAGAAGAGCTGATAGTGCTGCTCGGCGGTCGTGTTGCCGAAAAAGTGGTGCTGGAGGATATCTCCACCGGCGCTTCCAATGATATCGAGCGTGCTACGAGAGTCGCAAGAAACATGGTGACACGCTACGGATTCAGTGAGAAAATAGGTCCGATCGTTTACGGCACCAACGACAGCGAGGTATTCCTCGGACGCGATTACTCGCAGGGCAGGAATTACTCCGAGAACATCGCCGGCGAGATCGACGCCGAGATCAGGGAACTTGTGGATACGGCGTATGAGAATGCCCGCAATATCCTCGAAACCCACCGCGACTGTCTCGAACGCGTTGCCCAGTATCTTATCAGGCATGAGAAAATGGACGGCGAGACCTTCGACAAGATAATGAAGAACGAACTGTACGTTGATGCAGAACAGCCCTCCGCACCCGCTGCGGAAAGCACACCGGCATCCGATATACCGATCCCGTCCGTTGACGATATAAAGATCGGCGATAACAACAATAACGAAAGCAACGAACAATAAAAAGATCCCGTATGCTGCAAGGCATACGGGAATTTTTGTTTATCAGAGTTCCGTTACCAGTTCCTCAAGCGGCTTGTACTTCGTATGCCGCTCACCGGGTCCCATTGCGATCCCGCTCACCGGAAGCAGACCCACCATGCTGTAATCCTTTGTCTCGGGATAAAGCTCCGCAAGCGCGTTCACATCGAAATGCCCGATCCATGTTGAACCGTAGCCGAGATCGTGTATCTCAAGCATCATGTGTGTTATAACGATAGCAGCGTCGATATCCGCAAAATTCTTGCCGTCAAACGGACGGTTCCACGCGTGTGACGGATCACCTCCTATTGCAAAGATGACCTTTGCGGGTTCGATGAACTTCATTTTTGTGCAGGAAAGCAGGTTTTTGCGTGCTTTCTCGCTTCTGAACACCCATATCCTGAACGGCTGGTTATTTACGCCGGTCGGCGCTACCATACCGGCTTCGATGATCTTGTCTATATCCTCCTGCGGGATATCACACCCGTCAAATGCGCGGACAGAGTAACGGTCATGGGCAAGCTGCAAGAAATCTTTCATAGGAAAATCCTCCTTTTTGTGATAACTGAATTATACCACATAAAGAAGAAAATTTGAATAGCGGAAGAGAAAAAGGAAGAGAAGAAAGTGACCCGGACAGCTTTCGCGGCGGGGCGTTCCCCGCTTATACCACATAAAGAAGAGAAAATCAATAGTGTATAATTTATAAACACTTTTTATTGTAAATTATGACAAAATATATCAAAATATTTGTATATTTTGCACGATAATCAAGCATCTCGGTTGACGAAAGCAGCGGATAGTGTTATACTGTAATGGAATATATAGTGGGTAATTACGTTTATATATACAAGAAGTTGTAAGGAGTTTGTAATTCCATGAACAGACCGATCAGACTGCCGGGTATCATTATAACGCTGATAACAGCACTTTCCTTTTTTGCGGTTTCCGCCGATGCCGCCGGAATAGACGGTATATATGCTTCCGAGATGTATGTGGAGCAGGGGAAAAGCTTTTATGTCAGCATCACGATCCCTGCCTCAGCTCAGCCCGCCGACTCTGTCGCAATACAGGCGGATTTCGACCCGAATGTGTTTGAAGCGATAGATTGGGACGCGGGACTGAACATATCAAAAGATCTACAGTTTTCCTCTATAAACAATACCGAAGGTCATATTGTCTTTACAACGGCAAATACCGAGGAAAGCATAGATCTCAGCAAGGGCCTTGTATTCACGGCACGAATGAAGGCAAAAGACAATGCCGTCACCGGCCGGCACTACATCACCCTTTCCCGTCACTCGGCAACTTCATCGGTCATTATAGGAAATGAGAAGATCGGTATTTCTCTGTGGGATCCTGCAAGCACTTACGTCGCCGTGGAAGTCGGAACCAGCACCGCGGCAGGTCCTTATCCTGTGAACGGGGGCGGTATCGAGCTTTCGGGGTACGCACTTTACAGAGGGAACTCTTTTAATGTAATGCTGGAGATCCCCCCTTCAAGAAAAGCCGAAAACGCTTCCCTGCTTGTCAATTTCGACAGCAGTGCATTCGAGCTGTTACAGTGGGCGCCGAATGTCGCAGGAGCCGCCGCATACTCCGGGAACGGTTATTTCAGCCTTACCGCGAACAATCCGTCGGCAATGATAGACCTTACGAACGGAATGACACTGTACGCTTCGTTCCGCGTAAGAAATAACGCTCCCTCCGGCTCTTACAATTTCAAGCTCGAACGGAGCAGCTTCACCTTCTACGATTCCGGGACCGGCACTTATACCGAACTGTGGAAACCGGTGAATACAGTAATCGCAGCGACCATATATGAAGGAAACAACGGCGAGAACAACGGAAACAGCAGCAGCTTCTCCCCGGGACAGATCGTAGTGGTTCCGGAAAACGAAAACACACAGCCTGCGCCGGATACCAACCCCTCAGCGCCCGATCAGAGCTACTATGATGATGAGATAGACTATTCCGAAACGGACGAAGAAGAAGACTATATAGAGCCGCAGTCCTCTGAAAATGAAGAGACGATCGATAACTCCGAAACAGAGATAGATATAACAGACGACGAAACAGAGATAGATATAACAGACAACGAAACAGAGATAGATATAACAGACGACGAAACAGAGATAGATATAACAGACGGCGGCAACAGCGAAACAGAGACCGACATAACAGACATCGGCAGCGGCGAAGGCCCTGATGATCCCGACACGGCCGATAACAGCGAAAAAAATACAGAACCCTCTGTCACCGTTTCTCTCGATGCCTCCGGGCTGAGCAGGCTGACAGCAAAAAGCGTGATACTTACCACAAAGAACAGCTACTTCAGCGGTAATTCCACAGTCATACTTTCCAATACCGACTACTCCGCAACCGCCGCACAGGAAGCGCTCAGACAGCTCGGAATGTCCGGACATATCTGTTACGCGTTTGATATCAGCGTTCTTAATACGGATAACAACCGGTATATCCATGAGCTTGCAAACGGCGGATTCATCTCCCTTCAGGTACCGATCCCGCAGGAAATGGCAGACGCGCCGGAAAATGTCGAAGTATTCCATATAGAAGACGGACGGCCTGTGGTCATCGACCGTGAGATAGTTACCGAAGGCGGAACAGTCTTCCTCAGTTTCTCCACAGACAGCTTTTCTCCGTATATGTTTGCCGATACCGCGAGGAAATATCCGGTACAGCAGAGCAACGATCCCGAGATCGTGTCGGACGACGTCGGAATGATAACAACCGGAAATACTCCTCAATCCGGGGGCGGTCCGGTGAATCCGAACACAGGTGTCGCGGCAGCGGTGGTGATACCGGCAGCGGTAACAGCCTGTGTGCTTCTTGCAAGAAAGACAGTCAGAAAGAGACACCGTGCCGGATCCCGCATAGATGACGACGAGAGCGATATTCCCGACTTTCCCGTACCGCCGGAAATAAAATAAGCAAAATATAAAAATCCCCGATACCGCACGGTACCGGGGATAATTTGTGTAAGAAAGAATGAACTTACTTGAGTTCGATCTTTGCGCCTGCTTCTTCGAGCTTAGCCTTGATCTCTTCAGCTTCTGCCTTTGCAACGCCTTCCTTGATAGCCTTAGGAGCAGCTTCAACGAGCTCCTTAGCTTCCTTAAGACCGAGACCGCAGATATCCTTGACAGCCTTGATAACGCCCATCTTGCTGTCGCCGAAGGAAGCGAGGATAACGTCAAATTCTGTCTTCTCTTCTGCTGCGGCTGCGCCTGCGCCTGCTGCCGGACCTGCTGCAACCATAGCTGCTGCGGATACGCCGAATTCTTCCTCAAGTGCCTTTACTAAGTCGTTGAGCTCTAAAACTGTGAGTTCCTTAACATCTTCAACGATCTTTAAAACTTTCTCTGATGCCATTTTAATTTTCCTCCTGATCAAATTTTGATTGTTGTCCGTCTCATGCGGACTTTCTTGTTATGCTGCGTTCAATGTGATCACGCAGCGCCTTCTTCGCTTTCCTTCTTCTTGGCGATCTCGCTTGCTGCGATAGCAAGTCTCTGCATAGGAGACTGGAGCATGAAGAGGAGCTTGGAGATGAGTACTTCCTTGCTCGGGAGCTTTGCGTACTCTTCCACCTCTGCAACGGAGATAGCTTCTTTGCCGATGAAACCGATCTTGATGTTGAAACGGTCATCGCCGCAGTCCTGGGACTGCTTGTAGATGATCTTCGGAGCGGAGATGATATCGTCCGTATGGAGGGCGATAGCTGTTGTTCCCTCAAGGTGTTCATCGATACCTGTGATGCCTGCCTTATCGACAGCTCTCTTGAGAAGGGTGTTCTTTACAACGAAGTATTCAACCCCTGCCTCACGGAGTGCCTTACGGAGAGCGGTATCTTCCGCAACGGTGATACCCTTGTAATCAACGATAACGCCGCCGGCAGCATTTTCGAGCTTCTTAGCGAGCTCATCGACGAATTCCTGCTTCTGCTGAAGGATCTTTTCACTTGCCATTTGGTTTTTCCTCCTTTATAGATTTTTTGCTGACTAAAGGGGAATTAAAAATCCCCGTCCGACACAGAGCGAACGGGGGTGATCTCAATGATTATCTCCCATTCCTCGGCAGGCGGTCACCCGTTAGCTGTGCAGCCCCGTCGGGAGATGCCACAGACCTGCTGTCTTTAGAACAGCGTGATCATTATATCACACCGGCAGCCGTTTGTCAAGGCTTTTTTCATTTTTTTTGCAAAATAATATATCCGTGGACGAAAACACCCCGCTGTGAAGAGCGGGGCGTTTCCGTGTAGGGGTACTTAAACTATTTGGAGGTATTTGTATGTTTGTTTTTTTGTCTTCTATATATATAAACGATTTTCGGGGGCATTTCGTTACGCCTTTTTTCTGAAAATTTTAAAAAAATGCAATTTTTCTGCGTTTTGCATAAATTTTCTGATTTCGTTTGTGAGATTTGACGAATGAAAAACCTTTCCCGATGTGCTATAATAGGTATATAGCATTTCAAGGAGGCATATCATGTCATTCGATATACAGGACAGAAGCAGAAACGCATTCATGCTCAACGGAAGTTTCGCGTCGGAGGGTTATGACTGGTGGTGGCATTCCTTCACCGCCGTAAGCGATCTGACCGGCAAGGAAAAACAGTTTTTCATTGAGTTCTTCACCTGCAATCCCGCACTCGGCGGCGATAAGCCGATATTCGGGCAGCTCCCGGAAAACAAGGAAAACGGCATCCGCCCGTCCTACCTTATGGTGAAGGCGGGCTGCTGGGGCGAGGGGAAATGCCAGCTCCACAGATTTTTCGGGTGGAACGAGGTGAAAATGAACGGAAAGGCACCGTTCAGCATTTCCGCCGGTGATTGCTTCGCTTCGGACACAGAACTTCGCGGCTCCGTGTCGCTCGCGGAAGAAGAAGTCTCCGCTCACCCGGAATATATGTGTGACAGCGGCTCAATGGCGTGGGAACTTACCCTTGAAAAGACCGACGCTTTCAATGTGGGGTACGGGGCAAGCAGACCCCTGCGCACCGCCAAAGCATTCGAGATGTACTGGCACGCGGAAGGAATGAAGACACTGTACAGCGGGAGCATACTGTTCAACGGAGAAAGTTATTCGGTAAAACCGGAACGCTCCTGCGGATACGCGGACAAGAACTGGGGACGCGGTTTCACAAGCCCCTGGGTATGGCTCTCATCGAACAGTCTTACAAGCCTGCTCACCGGTAAACGGCTTTCCAACAGCGTATTCGATATCGGAGGGGGCTGCCCGAAAGTGTATAATCTGTCACTTGAAAGGAAACTCCTCGGCGCATTTCTGTATGAAGGCAAACAGCTTGAATTCAACTTCTCAAAATTCTGGACAGGTCCAAAAACAAGATTTGCCGCGAAAGAAACTGCCCGCGAGGTATTCTGGTATGTAAGACAGGAAAACAATGAGGCTGTGATGATAACCAAAGTACGCTGCAAAAAGGAAGATATGATTCTTATAAATTATGAAGCTCCCGACGGTTCAAAGCTCCACAACCGTCTGTGGAACGGCGGGAACGGTCTCGGAGAGATCACGCTCTACCGTAAGACCCCAGCCGGCAAAGTGCTGGTCGATCGTATCAGAGCCGACCATATCGGCTGTGAATACGGGGAGTACGACAAGTAATGGAGTACGCTCACATAAAGCACGGATTCCCGCCCGTTTACGATGAAAAGAGCCGTATGCTGATACTCGGGAGCCTGCCGTCCGTGAAGTCACGGGAACAGCAGTTCTTCTACGGACACCCGCAGAACCGCTTCTGGAAAGTCCTTGCCGCTGTCACGGGAAATGCTCTTCCCGAAAGTGTGCAGGAAAAACGGGAATTCCTTCTGCAAAACCGGATAGCGCTGTACGATACGATCTATGAGTGCGATATAGCGGGTTCCTCCGATGCCAGCATACGGAACGTCGTCCCTACCGACCTCGCCCCGATCCTGCGTACAGCGGAAATTGCCGCTGTGTTCACCAACGGAGCAGCCTCTGCCCGGACTTACAAGAAGTATCACCTGCCTGTTACCGGCATCACCGCAGTCCCCCTTCCGTCCACCAGCCCCGCAAATGCCGCGTGGAGCCTTGAACGGCTCATAAATGTATGGGGAGACGCACTCGGAAAATACATCTGAATAATAAAAAACGCTTTACCGTATAAAACGGCAGAGCGTTTTCTGTTATGTGTGGTCATTGACAAATCTTATTATTTCATCTGCCGTAATACGTTTCTGCTCATCGGGTGAGACAGACGCCTTACCGTCACCGATCTGTTCGCCGTATGAGCCGAACTGTGCGTGATTTCCGCCCTTGATGTCAAGCTCATCTACCCTGCCGGTGTATAGTGCCTTGCTGTCCTCATATTTTTCCCATGAAAGTACCAGATCATCAGACCCGCAGATCAGACAAACCGGGATCCCGCCCTCAAGCTTTCTTATAGGATATGCCGCAAGAAGAACCAGTCCGCTTATCTCGTTTTTCGTTTGTACGCAATACTCGGAAGCCAGCATACCGCCGAGGGAATGCCCGGACATATACCATTCTTTATAAGTATGAGAAGCTATTATATCATCGGCTCTGTCCATGCCGAGAAACGCGATACGGAACGGCATATCCACCAGAAACGTGTCAACGCCGTTTTCCGCAAGCATATACATGATCTGCGAATATGACTCAGTTTCGACAAGCGCACCCGGATAAAAAATCAGTGCCTTATCCTCACCGGGTCCGTCGAAGAAGTACGCATATCCCTCTTTGGTAACAGTCACTTTTTCGCTGCTTTCGATATATGACCGTGCCGGTGGTTCCGCACGATAGTACACAAACGACAAAAACAGGACCGATACCGCAGCGGCAGCAGCGCCCCCGCAGAGAATAACGAACAACGCTTTTTTTCCTGAAACGGCGTTTTTATGTGTCAGCTTACGGATCACTTCAATGATAAGCAAAGCCGCAGCTCCTACCAGAAGGAAAGATAAAATTGCAAAAATAACAGTCAATAATAACATTTCAATATTTATGCGTAATGCTTTGATTTTCCGCTGTCTCTGCCGAGCGCCTTGGATTTTTACAAGACTTGTGCGATACGAAACAAAAATCCGCCCACAGATGTAACTATCGGCGGATCCGCGGCGGGGCGTTCCGCGCTGGTCGGAGTGACAGGATTCGACGGCGCTTACGCGCCTACCTGTTGCAGGTTCGAACCCTGAATCCGTCAAGAATAAAAGCAAAGTCGCCCGCAAAAAGCGGGCAGGCGACTTTGCTTTTATTGGTCGGAGTGACAGGATTCGAACCTGCGGCATCGAAGTCCCAAACTTCGCGCGCTACCAACTGCGCCACACCCCGGAATAAATCTGAAATAACATGGAACGGGCGAAAAACCAACCCCGCTGAAGAGAATAACCGCGCATCGGGAGCGGTGACACACCGCCGCCACACCCCGGAATAAAACAAAAACAACATGATACGGGCGATGAACCGACACGTTGAAGAAAATAACCGCGCATCGGGAGCGGTGACACACCGCAGCCGTTGAATGTGCTGATATTATACACTATTATTAATTATTTGTCAATCCCTGAAGAATTATTTTTCAAAAAATGAGAAAAAATTGAATTTAGATGTTTACAAATTGGTAAAAATGTGGTATTATATTGATATGGTGCATACCATTTTTGTCTAAGGTAATGCAAGGCGATATCCGGGCGTTTGCACGGGTGCGCTAAAAATTAAGGAGGTTGTTTTCCAATGGCAAGACAAAAACTTACAATGGACGGTAATAACGCTGCCGGTCACGTGTCATACGCGTTTACGGAAGTAGCGGCTATCTACCCCATTACCCCCTCGTCCGTTATGGCTGAAGTTACGGACTCGTGGGCTGCGGCAGGCAGAAAGAACATTTTCGGTCAGGAAGTGCAGATCGTAGAGATGCAGTCCGAGGGCGGCGCAGCAGGTGCTGTTCACGGCTCCCTTTCCGCAGGTGCTCTCACAACTACCTATACCGCTTCGCAGGGTCTTCTCCTGATGATCCCGAATATGTACAAGATCGCAGGTGAGCTGCTACCGAACGTTATCCATGTTTCGGCTCGTGCGCTCGCTTCCCATGCGCTCTCCATCTTCGGCGACCACAGCGATATCTACGCATGTCGTCAGACAGGCTACGCTATGCTCTGTTCCACCAACCCCCAGGAAGTTATGGATCTCGGCGCAGTAGCTCATCTGTCCACCATAAAGGGCAGAGTTCCGTTCCTCCACTTCTTCGACGGTTTCAGAACATCTCACGAGATCCAGAAGATCGAAGTATGGGATTACGATACCCTCGACAAGATGGTTGACAAGGACGCTGTTGCAGCATTCAGAAACAGAGCGCTCAACCCTGAGCAGCCTGTTCTCCACGGCTCCGCACAGAACCCCGATATCTTCTTCCAGGCAAGAGAAGCTTCCAACACATACTATGATAAGATCCCCGAGATCGTTACCGAGTATATGGACAAGGTTAATGCAGAGATCGGTACCGATTACAAGCTCTTCAACTACTACGGCGCTCCCGACGCAGAGCAGGTAATAGTTGCTATGGGTTCCGTAAACGATACTATCGAGGAAACCATTGACTACCTCCTCAAGCAGGGCAAGAAAGTCGGACTCGTAAAGGTAAGACTCTACAGACCGTTCGTTTCTTCCGCATTCGCGGCAGCAATTCCTTCCACTGTAAAGAAGATCACTGTTCTCGACAGAACAAAGGAACCCGGTTCCATAGGTGAGCCGCTCTACCTCGATGTAGTTGCAGCTCTCAAGCAGGAAGGCAAGTTCCAGGACGTTCCGGTGTACACAGGCAGATACGGCCTCGGTTCCAAGGACTGCACACCTGCACAGATCATCGCTGTTTACAACAACGATTCCAAGCCCAGATTCACTATCGGTATCACAGACGATGTTACCAATCTGTCGCTCCCGATCACCGAAAATCCGAACACAACTCCCGAAGGCACAACCTGCTGCAAATTCTGGGGTCTCGGCTCTGACGGTACTGTCGGCGCGAACAAGAACTCGATCAAGATCATCGGCGACCACACCGATATGTACGCTCAGGCTTACTTTGAGTATGACTCCAAGAAGTCCGGCGGCGTTACCATTTCGCATCTGCGTTTCGGCAAGTCCCCGATCAAGTCCACTTACTTCGTTAACAAGGCAGACTTCGTTGCCTGTCACAACCCGTCCTATATCGACAAGTACGATATGGTACAGGACGTTAACCCCGGCGGATCCTTCCTGCTGAATACACAGTGGACAGTCGATGAACTCGACGAGAAGCTCCCCGCTCCCGTAAAGGCTTACATCGCAAAGAACAACATCAACTTCTACATCATCAACGCTATCAAGGTAGCAAGAGAGATCGGTCTCGGCAACAGAACCAACACTGTTCTCCAGTCCGCATTCTTCTCTATTGCAAACATCATACCCGCTGAAGATGCTATCAAGTACATGAAGGCTGCTGCTCTCAAGTCCTTCGGCAAGAAGGGCGAGGACGTAGTCAACATGAACTACGCTGCTATCGACAAGGGTGCAGGCGAAGTCATCAAGGTTGACGTTCCCGCTTCCTGGGCAAACGCAGAGGGCGAACTTGCAAAGCACCACTTCGAGGGTGACAACAAGTTCCTCATAGACTTCGTAAACAAAGTTCAGGTTCCCGTAAATGCAATGCGCGGCAACCAGATCCCTGTATCCACATTCGTTGACATCGCTGACGGTACATTCCCGCAGGGTACTGCTGCATTCGAGAAGCGCGGCATAGCTGTTGACGTTCCCGAGTGGAATCCCGAGAACTGTATCCAGTGTAATATGTGCTCTATGGTCTGCCCGCACGCAGTTATCAGACCTGTTATCCTTGACGAAGCTGAGGCTGCAAACGCTCCCGAAGGCACAAAGACACTCGACGCTACCGGACTTGCTGGCAAGAAGTTCACAATGGCTATCTCCGTTATGGACTGCACAGGCTGCGGTGTCTGCGCAAATGTATGCCCCGGCAAGAAGGGTGCAAAGGCTCTCACAATGAAGGGTCTCGAAACACAGGAAGGTCAGCAGAAGGTATTCGACTATGCTATCAAGACCTCCGACAAGCCGGAAGTTCTCGAAAAGTTCAAGCCCACCACAGTAAAGGGTTCGCAGTTCAAGCAGCCGCTGCTTGAATTCTCCGGCGCTTGCGCAGGCTGCGGTGAAACTCCTTACGCTAAGCTCGTTACACAGCTGTTCGGCGACAGAATGTATATCGCAAACGCAACAGGCTGCTCGTCCATCTGGGGCGGTTCCGAGCCTTCTACTCCTTACACCACCAACAAGGCAGGCAGAGGTCCCGCATGGGGCAACTCCCTCTTCGAGGATAACGCTGAATTCGGTCTCGGTATGTTCCTTGCACAGGATACACTCCGCACAAGAGCACAGCAGCACCTCAAGGCTCTCTGCGAGAACGCGAAGCCCGAGATGCAGGAGACTATCAAGGCTTACTTCGATACAGTAAACGACGGCGCGGCTAACCTTGCCGCAACAGAAGCCCTCGTTTCCAAGCTTGAGAAGTGCGACTGCGATAATCCCGAAAAGGCTGAAGTACTCAAGCTCAAGAACTACCTCTCCAAGAAGTCCAACTGGATCTTCGGCGGCGACGGCTGGGCTTACGATATCGGTTACGGCGGTGTTGACCATGTACTTGCAAGCGGCAAGAACGTAAATGTCCTTGTATTCGATACGGAAGTTTACTCCAACACCGGCGGACAGGCTTCCAAGGCTACCAACATCGGTGCAGTAGCACAGTTCGCGGCAGCAGGTAAGGCTGTAAAGAAGAAAGATCTCGCCGGCATAGCTATGAAGTATGGTTATGTTTATGTAGCTCAGATCGCTATGGGCGCAGACAGAAACCAGTGCATCAAGGCTCTCGCCGAGGCAGAAGCTTATGACGGACCTTCGCTCGTTATCGCGTATGCACCTTGCATCAACCACGGTATCAAGGGCGGTCTTACAATAGCTCAGCAGGTAGAGAAGGAAGCAGTTGAAGCAGGTTACTGGCATCTGTTCAGATTCAATCCCGATGCAGAGCAGAAGTTCACTCTCGACAGCAAGGCTCCGACAGGCGATTACAAGACCTTCATGATGCGTGAAGTTCGTTACAACTCGCTTGCACGCTCCAACCCCGACAGAGCTGAAAAACTCTTCAATATCGCTATTGAAAACAGCAAGCAGAAGTACGACGATCTCGTAAAACTCGTTGACTACTACAAGGCATAAACACAAATAAAGATGCTCCCCGCAGAAATGCGGGGAGCATTTTTATAAACTTTTGTAATAAGTTTTATTATTTGTTAATCCAAGAATATAATCTACATTCGTCATATACAGATCTGCCAGTTTTATCAAAATGTCAGGCGTCAGATCCCGCAGACCAAGCTCATAATTGCTGTACGCCTGCTGTGTGCAGCAAAGATATACAGCAAGATCTTTTTGTTTCAAGTCGTTATCTTCCCTTAAATCACGAATTCTGTTAGACATACATCGTTTCATCTCCTCAATTATTATATCTCACCACATAACGTGGTATTGACAAATACAACATTTTGTGGTAAAATAAATTATAATCTTTTTAAATAGGAGGAGAATATGGCTAATTATAAACAACTGATATACTATCTCAACGACAGTTGTCTCACTACAAAAACACTTTCATTTGACGAGGTAAGACGTCTGACGGGGGCTCCTGCGGACGCGTCTATAACAAATGACCGCAGAATATTTGAACGTGAAGGTTTCAGCATTGTCAGAGTAGATATCGGAAAGAGAACCATTACATTCGCCAGAGACGCTTAACAAAAAATGCTCCCCGCATTTCTGCGGGGAGCATTTTTATGATCATGAATTCAGCCTAATATCTTTTTCGCGTAATCCACCGTATCTTTGGCGTCCTTGGCATAACAGTCGGCTCCGATAGCATCGGCATATTCCTGCGTAAGAACAGCTCCGCCGACTACGACACGGGCATCGTGACCGCTCTCACGGAGAAGTCTGATCGTATTCTCCATTGCTCCGAGGGTGGTGGTCATCAGAGCGCTGAGACCTACGAGCCTTACATCATGCTCTATCGCCGCATCGACCACCTTCTGTTCGGGGACGTCCTTGCCCAGATCTATGACAGTGTAGCCATAGTTCTCCAGCAGGGTCTTGACGATGTTCTTCCCGATATCATGGATATCTCCCTTGACGGTGGCGAGGACTATCTTGCCTTTGCTGATGCGGTTCTCGCCGCTCATGGAGGACTTTATCGCCGTAAAGCACGCCTGTGCCGCGTTCGCGGACAGAATGAGCTGCGGGAGGAATATCCTGTTCTTGCCGAAGTCGTCCCCCGCCCTGTCGAGCGCCGGGATAAGCTCGTTGTTTATTATATCCATGGGATCGGCACCCTCGGAGAGCTTCTGCTTCGTGAGCTGCTCCGCATCTTTGTCGAGTCCCTTTTCTATTGCGTATGCAAGAGTGACCTCGGCTTTCGGAAGAGTCGGTTTCTTCGATGTATCCGCGCCGAAACGCTCTATGAACGCGGCCGCATTCTCATCATGGGATGCAAGCACACGATATGCAAAAACAGCGCCGGACATTGCCGTTATGTTCGGATTTATTATCGGCAGGTCAAGCCCGCACTCCATAGCCATGGAGAGGAATGTGCTGTTTATAAGCTCACGGGTAGGAAGCCCGAAGGAAATGTTCGATACCCCGAGGACCGTGTGCATACCGAGGCGCTCCTTGACTTCCCGCACCGCATTCAGCGTCTCATATACCGCTTTCTGCTCCGTACTTACGGTGAGAGTGAGACAGTCGATGAATACGTCCTGCTTCGGTATGCCGTACCCGGCAGCCTTGTCCCTGATGCGCTCTGCGATAGCCACACGCTGCGCGGCGGTAGGGGGGATACCGTTCTCGTCGAGTGTAAGACCTACCACTGCCGCGCCGTATTTCTTTACTATCGGAAGAATACGTTCCATTACAGCGATCTCACCGTTCACGGAATTTACTATCGCCTTGCCGTTATATACACGAAGCGCCGCTTCGATAACGTCCGGCTTGGTGCTGTCTATCTGGAGCGGGAGATCCGTGATGCCCTGCAAAGCCTTGACTACCCGCACCATCATTTCTTTCTCGTCTATCTCAGGCAGCCCGACATTAACGTCAAGGATATCAGCACCGGCCGATACCTGCTCAAGCGCCTGTCCCAGAATATAGTTTATATCATTGTTCCGGAGGGCTTCCTTGAAAAGCTTCTTACCCGTCGGATTTATGCGCTCGCCGATTATGCGCGGGCAGTCGATAAGCACCGTCCGGCTGTAGCTGCATACCGCCGTTGTGTCATTTCTTCTGCCGCGTACAACGGGGGAATGCTCAGCAAGCATGGCTTTCAGCCCCCGGATATAGTCCGGAGTGGTACCGCAGCACCCGCCGTATATCTTTACGCCCATTTCTGTATATTTCACGCAGTCCGCGACATACTGCTCCGCCGGGACACTGTATGTTCCGGTGGCAGGATCGGGCAGTCCCGCGTTCGCCTTGACCATTACCGGCAGGTCGGTATAGCGGGTTATCTCTTCAACTATCCCGTACAGCTCGTCCGGGGCAAGGGAGCAGTTCACGCCCACGGCGTCCGCGCCAAGCCCCGTAAGTGTCATCGCCATAGCCGACGGAAGGCAGCCGGTGAATGTACGTCCGTTCTTCTCAAAAGACATGAACGTGAATACCGGCAGGTCGGAATTCTCTTTTGCCGCCAGCAGCGCAGCCTTTATCTCATAGAGATCGGTCATGGTCTCGATCATTATGAGATCCGCCTGTTCCCTGCCCGCCTCGACTATCTCACGGAAAACGTCATACGCTTCCTCGAAGGAAAGCGTTCCCGCCGGTTCAAGGAGCTGTCCGGTAGGTCCTATATCGAGCGAAACGAGCGCTTCCGTACCCTCGGCAGCTTTACGCGCTATGGACAGTGCTTTCTTCACTACTTCCGCTGTGGTATAACCGCTCTTCGCAAGCTTCAGCCGGTTGGCGCCGAAGGTGTTGGCGTTTATTATATCCGCCCCCGCCTCGATATATGAGCGGTGAATGGCGTAAACATCGTCCTCGCGGACAAAATTCATTATTTCGGAAGTCTCCCCCGGCTTCATTCCGCGCTTTTGCAGCTCGGTGCCGAAACCTCCGTCAAGTATCACATGATCCCGTTCAAGCAGTTCCCTGACTGTTGCCACAATGTCCCCCGTCCTTTCGGAATTGGCAATTTTCCCTTAAATTGCAGACCGCGCAGCCGCGGACCGTTCTTTCCTGTTCTTCGTCCGACACGCCTATCACCGCTGTAACCGACTTTCTTGGTAGGAGAATATCGCTGTCCGTCACAGTGAGACCGATCAGCTTCTCGGCATTCAGAAAACGGATCAGCTCCGGCTGTACCGATATCGGATAATCCCCGTAACCGGGGCTGTACCGCCATGTGAGATGTCCCTGTACGTTACCGGCTATCTCCCTCTCGGTGCGGTCGCAGAATTCCTCTGTCATTGCGCTTGCCAGAGCGTCAAGTATAAGCGCGTACGCCATATTCGTTATCTCAGCCCGCCGTATCACGCCGTCGGCTGCACTCCCGAGAGTGGCGGCAAAGAATATCACCCGTTCACTTTTCGCAAGATGAGCGGCAATATCCTTTCCGACAAGCAGAGAAGCCGCGTCGGACTTCCTGACTATCTTATGGCAGGAACGCATGACCGCCGCCGCGGACAGTTCTTCATATCCTTTTTCAAGCAGAGCCGCGGTAGTCCCGTCCGGCTGATGTCCCCGATAACCGAGATACCTCAGCGCTTCGCTCTTTACGTCCGTCACAGCAGTTTCTCCACGATCCCGACGAGCTTTCTCGCTACGTAGGGATTGTTCATTGTATAGATGTGTATGCCGTCCACCCCGTTTGCGAGCAGGTCTGTTATCTGGTCTGCCGCGTAAGCGATACCCGCGTCGATCAGCGCCTCCGGACGGCTCTCATATTTCGTGACCATTCTTACGAACTTCTGCGGCAGGCTCGCCCCGCACATAGTTACCATGCGTTCTATCTGTGACTTGCTTGTCACCGGCATTATGCCCGCCGATATCGGCACATTTATACCCGCAATGACCGCTTTTTCCCGCAGGTCATAGAAAAACGCGTTATCGAAGAAAAGCTGGGATATCAGCTCTTCGGCACCCGCGTCCACCTTCTTGCGGAGATTGAGGATATCAGCGGTAAGGCTTTCCGCCTCTGTATGACCCTCGGGGTAGCAGGCTCCGGATATACCGATGCTGTCATATTCGTGATGCTCACGGATAAAAGTTATCAGCTCACTTGCGTGTCTGAAATCGGTCTTCGGCGGTCTGTCCGGGCTTATGTCGCCGCGCAGGGCAAGGATATTCTCTATGCCCTTTTCCAGAAAGCTGTCCATAACCGTAAGGACTTCCTCTTTGGAGTTGTTCACACAGGTTATGTGCGCCATAGCTTCAATGCCGCAGTCATTCTTGATATGTGCGGCGATATCGCGGGTGAATGTGTTGGCGGTATTCCCGCCCGCGCCGTAGGTGACGCTTATATAAGCCGGTTCAAGAGCTGCCAGCTCATCGACAGCCGCGGTTATGCTCTCCACACCGCTGGTTTTTTTCGGCGGGAATACCTCAAATGAGAGCACCGCCTTGTCATTGTTTCTGAAGAGTTCCGAAATTTTCATGGTCAAAGCTTCTTTCCGTTGTATGTTACCGTGACATTGTCCGCATTCGCTCCGGACAGGTCGTTTCCGAGATCCATTTCCGTCCAGTCGGACTTGTGTATGCGCACGTTTATGGTGAGCGTATCGCCGCCGGCAAGCGTACCGGAGGACTTTATGGTACATTTCGTATCGGTCTTGTCACCTGAGGCATCCGAGAAACTGCCGGAAACATTATCGGTGACTGCCTGATAAGTGCTGCCCTGAATGTCGGCGTAGTCGCACTCGAACACCACATCTCCCCCGCCGTCGTTGGTGAAGAAGTAGTCTGCCGTAAGCCTGGACAGGTCGATACCCGTACTGCCGGTATTCTTTATTTTCAGGGAGAAGCCTATGGTATTGCCCTTGCCGGAAGCCTGCTGCTGTTCGAGGGAAACGCTTACCGTCCCCTTATCGGAGACCTGCACAGCGGGAACGTTGTTGACAGTGCCGGAACCGGTGTACCCGCTTCCGGAGTTTCCGCCGCTGTTGTTATTGTTACTGCCGCCGGAGACGTTTGCGGAGGGCTTTATGTCCTTTATAGCGTCACCGGTATTCTTCTCGTTGGGTTCGGTGCCGAACACGAGGACCGAGCCTTCATACAGCGCCATATTCTGTGCTTTCACCATGGTGCCGGAGCCTGCCTGCCCGATATCTATGTAGGAAGGATCGTTCGAGTTGTCCCAGACGCCCTTTGTATTGCGTATGCGGAACTGTACTTCCTTTTTATAGGTATCCTGCCCGCCGGGATAGATGTCGGTGCCGGTGAAGTCTATCGCCACATAATAGAGGTTCTTATCCTTGTTCCAGCACAGCACATCGCTTGCGGAGCCGCCCTGCATATAATTCGTGGTCACCGTGAGATCGGATGGCGAGCCGCCCGCTTCAAGGACTTCCGAGATATCAAAGAAGTAGCAGAGCCTGAGGTCGTCGGTGTTACGGGCGGGATACGCGGTCTTGTTGTAAACGAGAGCTTTTATCTCAATGAAATCCTGTCCGTTGACATTTATAGTGGCGTCGGTGTAAAGCTCCTCGTCCGGGGTCTCTGTCGCTCCGAAATTTTTGAGGGTCTTGCCGCCGTATTCGCTCCAGAGCTTGACGAGAGCGCCGGTAAATCCCGCGTTGTAGTCGCAGGCGACTTCGTTGTTGACGTAGTTGTTCCGGTCGTCGGAGTATTCGTCATTGCGTCCGGGGCCTCCCACAAGGGCGCCGTAAAGAACGTGACGGTTGGTTGCGGGGTCACCTATATTGTTGGTGTATGAGCCGTGAGCAGTCCGGTGATGCGGATTGACGGGAGGGTTCTCACCGTAGCCGCATACGAAACTGCGGCCGGTGCTGCCGAGTGCGTAATCTATCTGTGACTTTGCGAATTTTTTATAAGCCTCCGCCTTATCCTCGGTGGTAGGTTTTCCGTGAGTAACATAGGAAAGTGCCACAAATGCGGTGGTGGTCGCATATCTCAGAGCGCCCCACTGGTCGCAGTATGCCAGTCCTTTCGGTGTCTTGTGTATCTCATTGAGCCAGTAATCGAGATGTTTCTCGATCGCGACGCGGTATGTTGCGCTGCCGGTCTCGTTGGCAAGCAGAACGGCTGTCCCCCACGATTTATCGTCCCAGCAGAGCGCCCAGTTCGGATCTCCTTCATGGAACCAGTCCTTCGCCTTTTTCAGGTAGTCCTCCTCGCCCGTAGCCTTGTACAGCCAGAAAGCGGCGAACGCGAGATCGTCGTTGAACCCGCCGAAGGACTGATAGAAGCCGTTTGCCGCAGTATAGCCGCTGTCGGACTTCACCTTCTCGGCGTATGCGTACAGTTCCTTCGCATGCTTGACGCATTTCTGTGAGTACGCGCTGTCGGAGTCTTTGAAAACAACCGCGCAGGCGGCGAGCGATGCCGCGGTGCAGGCGGTGACAGTGGAACCGGGGTTGTTGAGATCGACCTTGTAGGAGGGACGCTTCATCTGCGTCTCGACGGTCTCCGCCGGTCCCCACCAGCCATGGTCGGCATTGCCGTCACCGACCTGGTAATAGTAAACGTTCGCTTCGGGGTGGCATTTTATAAAGTAGTCGTTGCCCCAGCGGATAGTATCGAGTATGTAGTCGAGCTGTCCACTTTCCCTGTATGCGTCCCTGTCCTCATAGACCGACCACGCAAGAAGCGCCGTGGTGTAGGACATAGGGAGATTGAACTTCACATTGTCGCCCGCGTCGAAAAAGCCGCCGCTGAGGTCAAGCCCGTTATCTTTGCCGTCGTTCAGGCAGGAATCACCGCGCCAGTTGCAGCGGAAATCGTCCGGCAGGTCTCCCGAACGCTGGAGGTCGTAGAATATTAGTGATTTCTGGAGCGCCTCACCGTAATTGAATGTTGAAGTCTGTTCTTTGCCCTCATAACCGCCGTTCGCAGTGTATTTCGACGCGGCGGACACTGTGGGAGCGGAAGACGTTGTCTGAGCAGCAGCGGTACCCGCGGCGGAAGAAGCCTCGGTCACAGTCTGCGTCCCGGAAGTCGTGCCGGACGTTGTCCCGGCAGTTGCAGCGGTGCTTTCCTGCGAGGCGGCGGTGCTGTCCGCCGCGGAAGTTCCGGAAGTGCCGGCAGCGTTCGTTCCCGGAGTCCCGGGAATGTCAGATGTTCCCGAAGCGCCTGCGGTACCGGAAGTTTCTCCCGCACGAGCGACAGATGTATCGGCGGACTGTTCCGGAGTATCCGCCGGCGTGACAGAAGCAGGCGGGGGAGCATTTTCCGTTTTCCCACAGCCCGACATCATCACCGCGCAAGCCAATGCCGCAGCAGCCAATCTTCTGTATTTCATAAACAACCGCTCCTTTCGGGGTGCTTTCAAAAAAATCTATTTTATTATAACATATTTACGCTGTAAAATCAACTGTTTTTAAAGCTAAAGCACCATATAAATATATCAGGAGCAGACAGAAATTTGTGATTTTTTATTAAAATAATATTTTTTTGAAAAAATACTTGCAATTATTAAAAAAGTGTGCTATAATAAACTCTGCATTATCGGAAAATATATATAAGGAGATAAACGGAAATGACAGTTTTAGAAATAATTTTTGCAATATTGCTCATACTCGCGTGTGTTTT
>CAMVGH010000008.1 GCA_947166945.1 uncultured Clostridia bacterium | reverse complement strand
TTCCCCTCTTTCCCCCTGCCCGCCGGAGGCACTCGAGCGCAGCGACCACTCGAGCACAAGCGGTTGCTTACCTGATCTCCACGCCCTGATAATAGAACTTCAGGATCTGATCGTAAGTATAGCCGAATTTGGAAGCGAGAATATTGGCTCCGTGCTGACTTAACCCGACGCAGTGGCCGTATCCGTAGGTGGTTATGGTGAACAGGTCGGCTGACGGATCGTAACTTATTTCAAAGCATGCAGAGCGAATATCATAATCCATGATCGTTTCGCGGAACACACGTCCGGTGATAGTGACATCGCGGGTACCGTTATTGAATTTCTGCTGTCCGCCTATCGTCATTTGTCCTACAAACTTTCCGTCAACGTAGGAATCTATCTTTATCCACTCCGAAGGATCACCTGAAAGAATGATGCCGGTATTGCTGCGGACATACTCCTTGATCTCCTCGGAAGTGAATGTCGGCTTCCTGCCGTAGTTTATGTCATATTCCTTATCAATGAACTCGGTGTCCATGCTCTGGAGATACGGATAGTCGATTCCCCAGACATTCTTCGCTGAGGCTGTACGGCCTGCCGTGGAAGCCGTATATACCGCCTGTATCAGTGTTCCGTCATAATACAGTGCCTTGCCGATGACCTGCTTGACAAGATTCAGCACCTTTTCGCTTGGTGTACGCTTGGCGATATATGCGCGCTGATTGTTCAGATTATAGTATTTTATGTAGGTGTATGCTGCGATCGCCTGTGCTTTGATAGCTTCATCGTCGAACCCGTCACCTATCTCCGCCATAACTGCCGCGGCAACTACGTTGACCGCAGTATCGGTGATTATCGTACCGCCTGCATTGACCGTGAACATCTCGTTGTTCGGGTATGTATTTTCCTCTGCCGGAGCTTCCGTAACGGCTTCGGGGGTCGTTGTGGTCTCTTCGGCCGTGGTGGTGGTTTCCGCGGTTGTTTCTTCGGAAGGTGTTGTCTCCTCGGAAGTCACATAGGTGACTTCCTGCTCGTCATTGAAATCCTCGATATCGGTGTCGTCTTCGGGGATCTCTGTGATCGGCACGGGCGTGGTCGTGGTCGTGGTAGTTTCCGGAGCGGCGGTCGTTGTGGTCGTCTCCGGCGGGACGGTGGTTTCCGGAGCCGCCGTGGTGGTCACAGTCACCGGAGCAGTTGTGGTCGTGGTGGTCACCGGGATCGTATAATCGAGGTCTTCCTTCTCAAATACATAATCCGGCGGCACTGTAGTCTCTGTTGTGGTTGCGGAGGTCTCCTCCGGCATTATCAGAAGTGCGGTCTCCGTTCTCGAATAATCCGCGAGTTTCGGCTTGCGGGCGTTCGCTACATTCAGTTCGGTAGCGTATGTGAAGTATGCCCTGCCCTCTTCATTTACCCCGGTGGTGACCGCAGGAGCGGCCGCGAGCCGTACTTCCGCGCTTTCCGCAGCAGTTGCGGCTTCTATGCTCACATCTATGCTCTCGACCGTCTGCATTATCCCGAACAGGAATACATACAGGCTTATTATCGCAAGCGATATGATGATCTTTACTATCGAGCCTTTCTCCATGCGTTCACCTCCTTTGTAAATTCAGCAGACATTATTGTGCAGTTTCCGTGCTGTTATAGTCCGCAAAATCCTTTATATATGCGGGATCCCACTGTCTGCCTGCCCACTTGGTGGCATAGTTCTTGTAATACGCATCGAACATTTTGCGTCTGACATTGCCGTTTTCATCGAATCCGGTATTGTCAATGAACTTTGTCACATCGAGGGTAGGCACCTCGCCGTCACGCACCTTGCGTCCCATTACCACGAGACGCATATCGTTGAACATCGAGAAATCACAGGTCGAGAGAGTTATTATCTCATCTCCATATTCCAGATCGACATTCGTGTAGAAGTAACTGCGGTCAAGACATTCCGCAATGTAGTTGTCAAACTCGCTCTTTGTACGGAAATATACCTGGTTCCAGTAATCGAATACCTCGCCGTGCTGTTCGTTGGTATTAGTGAGGAATACCGAGAAAATGAAGTACTTGTTGCGGTCATACATGGTGTCGAACTGTATGATGTAGTTGTTCTGAAGGAATTCCATACCCTCCTTGCGGAAATGCGAAAGGGGCTGGAAGTAGTTGTTTGTTATAAGGTTGTGCCCGTAAAGGAGAATGTTGCCGGGTCTTTCGGTCGCAGTGATCTTTCCCTGATAGTCGGCGAATATAGTACCGTTGTCGTTGGGATAGCCCTCGAAAGTGTGATGCAGGTAGTAATCGTTGTTATCGGTCTGTACCACAGGCATCTGGATATACGGATACATCTCTATCCAGCCTACGAAATCCTTGTTGGTATCATAGAATGTCTGATACTCCGCGAGTATCTCGACTTCCTTCTGTGAGTCGCCGTTTGACGCGTTTTCCTCATCGGCGTCGTCCATGAGGATAGTTATGCGCTGATCGGAGTCGTTGCTTTTCTTCTGTTCCACATAGCTCTGGACTTCCTGGGTGTTCTGCTGATCGCGGAATACGTAGAAGTTCAGCATTATGAAGCCCGCCGCAAACAATACTATCGTGGAGACGAGAAGTATTATCTTGCGTGCAGCCTCGCCTGCCGAATCGCCGCGCCACGGGAGAACTCCGCTGAGGAAAGATTCAACGGGTCCCATTTTCTTCCGGCGTTTCGGAGTGC
Source organism: uncultured Clostridia bacterium (assembly GCA_947166945.1). Taxonomy (GTDB): domain Bacteria; phylum Bacillota; class Clostridia; order Oscillospirales; family Ruminococcaceae; genus Ruminiclostridium_E. The sequence continues at coordinate 43,867 of CAMVGH010000008.1, read as the reverse complement.
GTTTTTTTGGCTGCTCGGGCTTTTTTCTTTTTGAAGTGAGTTCAAGTTCGGGCATTTATATCTCGTTCTTTCCGCCTTTAATGCAATTACTGTGCTGCCTCGATAGTGCCGATCTCCTGATCGGGGTGAGCCTTCATATATTCGTCAAGGCCCTTGATCTTGGAGGTATCCCACTTTCTGCCGCCCCATGAACCGCCATATACCTGATACCAGTACTTGAAATAGAGCGGGTCATAGTTGATAGTAGCCTTTGATACATCTACCTCGGGGCTTTCGCCGTCACGGAGCCTTCTTGCGAACAATACAAATCTTGTATCAACATTGTTGCCGAGCGGATAGTAGCAGGTCGAAAGAGTGAGCAGCTCATCGCCGTATTCAAGATCAACGTCGGTGTAGAACTGGCTGCGGTCGAGGATATTTGCTATATAGTTATAGAACTCATACTCGCTGGTTATAGTTCTCTGACGGTAGTATCTGAATACATCACCGTGTTCTTCCATTGTATTAACGAACATAGCCGCGAATACTTTGTATGTACCCTCTTCCCATACGGTATTGAATGTGACTGTGGGGTTCTCGGTGTACTGGCTTATGGAGAAGCCTGTGCCGGACTTGTTGTATCCTGTGTAGTACCACGGGCAGTATGTGGTGAGCTTTGCGAAGCTCGGACCTGTCCTCATGTTATGACCGTAGATTATGATATTGGCAGGTCTTGTGCGGGTGGTGAATTCGCAGAGATAGTCTATGAAGCAGGCACCGTTGCGGATCTCGTTCTTCTCATAGTCATGCTCTAGGTAGTAGGAGTTGTCCGTACCCTGTACGCAGGGGTAATCGATAGGTGTGCCGCCGACCTTTATCCAGCCCTTGATATCATCGTTCTTATCTACCCACTCCTTGTAATCGTCAAGAACAGGCAGTGGCGCGAGGGTAGTTGTGGTGGTCGTGGTTATCTTGATAGTGGTCGTGGTAGCCGCTTTGGTGGTGGATTCCTCAGGTGCCGATGTTTCGGAGGCGGAGAGAGTATCCGCGGTTCCGGAATCCTGGGGCGTTTCGGTGTTGGAACCGCAGGACGCCGCAGAGAATGTCATCAGTGCGGCAGCAATAAGTGCTGCGGCTCTTGTGAATTTGCTTTTTCTGGACATAGCTTTTCATTCCTTTAAATATATTATTTATTTTCGCCGGGTATGACCCGTTTTGTTGACTTTATCAGCCGTTGTAGCTGAGCAGCTTGGAGGTATCCCACTTTCTGCCGCCCCATGAACCGCCGCCTCTTACTTCATACTGGAAAGTGAACATAAGCGGGTCGGGATTGCGCTGTGCCTTTGATACATCGACTTCCGCGGACTCTCCGGGGCGCACCTTGCGTGCGAACACCGCGCATCTTGTGTCTGCTCTTTCCTTTGTATAAGGATAGTAGCAGGTTGAGAGTGTGAGTATCTCGTCTCCGTAGGTGAGGTCAACGTCTGTCCACAGCACGCTTCTGTCCATGATATCGAGTATGAAGCTGTTGAATGTCGCCTCATTCGGGAAATCACGGTAGTTGAGGTACGGATATACCTCACCGAGCTGTTCCTGAGTATTGAACAGTACACAGGCGAACACCTTCCACTGAGCGTCCTCGTAGAGGGTATTGAATGTCAACGTAGGGTGCTGCTTGTAGAAGAGGAGCGGATCATTCTTATACTCTGCGGGATCGCTGAAAGCATTGGGTTCATAATAGCGGGAGAGTTTTGCGAACATCGTTTCTCCGTTCCACATATTGTGACCGTAGAGAATGGTATTTGCCGAAAGTCTGTCCGGCTCGAACACATTGCGGTAATCTGCAAATATCGCGCCGCGCTGTTCCTCGTTCTTCAGGTAGTCATGAGTAAGGTAGTAGTCGTTGTCCTCCGCCTTTACAACGGGGTAATTTATCTTCACTATGGGGTCGTCCTTGCCGCCGAGCGATATCCAGCCCACGACATCGGAGTTCTCCGAGTAGAGCTTTATGAAGCTGGGCTGAATTCCGGGCTTTTCTGCTTCGACCTTCTCGATCTCCGCGTCGGTCATATTCAGCGTACCCTTGATCTTTTCGATCTGCGTCTCACGGTCTTCCGCATCGCTTCCGCCGTTGCTGCTGTTTCCTCCGCCGACCGTATCGTACCAGCCCTCTATCATCGGGTCAACCACCGCACTGGAATGTGCCTCGCCGATAACGTCACGAAGCACCATACCGCCGGTTATTACGAATGCCACCACGGCGATATCGAATATCACCTTGCGGACCGATTCCTTGACTCCGTCGCCCTTTACCGGGAATATAGCGGTAAGCGCACGTATGAATATATTCGGTTTCTTCTTTCTGCTTGTCATTATATCATCATCGTAAATGACCCTTGTTCTTGACCTGTTCTTTTTGTGAGCACCGAGGTCAGGCTCATCGTCGTCATCGTCGTCATCGAAGTAGCCGGCATTCGCGTAGCTGCTCACGGTATCCTCATCGGTGGGCATATCATATTTCCTGTGCGACTTCACCGCGGGATTTTTACGACGCGGTCTTTTTGCAAAACCTGCCATAACTTTCTCCTTAGTTTCTGTTCTGTATCTCTTTTATAATAGTTTCAAGCGCTGTCTGAGCCGTTTCGTATCTTATTGCTTCGCGCACATTATCCGCGTCGGGAAAGCTCTCGCCGGTGAACAGATACCGTGTCGCGTAAGTGCGCTGCGCTGTCGAGCAGCCGATATACACCGTACCGACCGGCTTATCGGGAGTACCGCCCGTAGGTCCGGCTATTCCGGTAACCGACACCGCTATATCGGCTCCTGAGAGTTCTCTCACTCCATTTGCCATCTGCACTGCGGTTTCATCGGACACCGCGCCCAGTGTTTCAAGCGTCTGCGCTTTGACCCCAAGCAGCTTCATCTTCGCCTCGTTTGCGTATGTGCATACACCGAAGCCGAAAACCTCCGACGAGCCGGATACCGAAGTTATCTCCGCGGATATAAGGCCCCCGGTGCAGCTTTCGGCAGTTGCCGCCGTAAATCCGTATGCTTTTAATAATTGTACTACATTTTCGGCTGTTTTGTCAAGTTTTGTTACCACTTTGTAATAAATTCCTTTTAAATTTTTATCTATTTTTCACAAAAATCAAAAATATGTCAATTATAATTTAAAATCTTTAACTGTGATACCTTTTACAGCCTTTTCGATAAGCGGCTCAAAGTCAAATCTTTCCTCCGCCTTTTCCACTTCCGAAATTACAGGCTTTGTGCGCGGGTGCTTCGGTGTAAATACGGTGCAGCAATCCTCATAGGGCTGGATAGATGTCTCGAATGTGCCGATCTTACGGGCGATCTCAACGATCTCCTTCTTGTCCATGCCGATAACGGGACGGAAAACCGGGTACTCCGCTGCCTTGTCGGTGCAGCCGAGAGCCATTATGGTCTGGCTCGCCACCTGTCCGACGCTCTCGCCGGTGATGATAGCCTTGTAGTCATGCTCCGCACAGATGCGGTTGGTTATCTTTATCATTAACCTGCGCATTATTACAGTGAAATATTCCTCCGGGCAGTTGTCGCGGAGCGCTTCCTGTATCTCGGTGAACGGCACGATGTAGAAACGTATGTCCCCGCAGTACGGCACAAGCTCTTCGCACAGTTCCTCCACTTTCATAAGAGCGCGCTCGGAGGTATAGGGCGGGCTCTGGAAATGGATCGCGTCCACTCCTATGCCGCGCTTTGCCATCATATATGCCGCGACCGGACTGTCTATGCCGCCGGACAGGAGCAGCAACGCCGTGCCGCTGCTGCCTACCGGAATACCTCCCGCGCCGATAATGCGGTGGGCGTTCAGGTAAGCGTTGGTGTCGCGTATCTCGCATAGCACCGTGATATCCGGATCATGCACATCTACCGTGAGATGCGGGTAGGCGTCAAGTATCGCCGCGCCCAGTTCACGCTGTATCTCCGGAGTTTTCAGCGGAAACTTCTTGTCCGAGCGCTTTGCATCGACTTTAAAGGTCTTAGCGCCGGACAGCGCTTCTTCGAGGTAAGGAATACCCTGCTTCACTATCTCATCGAAATCCTTCGGCAATACCGCCGCGCGCTGTACAGCCGCCACACCGAATGTCTTTGACACCCAGTCCGCCGCTTTTTCAAGGTCGGCATCGTCATTTTCCGGCTTGATGTATATTGTAGATTGGTTGCGGGTGATGTGAAACTCCCCGCAGTTCTTTATCCTGCGTCTTATGTTGCGGACAAGCATATCCTCAAAGGTGTTCCTATTGAGCCCTTTGAGCGCTATCTCGCCGTATTTTGCCATTATTACTTCCTGCATTTCTGTTATCTCCTGAACCTTTTTATCCCGTCCGCTATACCCTGCGCAAGCGCGTCAATGTCGCTTTCGGACGTGAACGGCGAAAAGCTTGCGCGTATCGCGCAGTCAGCGTCCTTGTCGGGAACGCCGAACTCTGCCAGCACTCCGCTTGTCTTGCCTTTTGAGCATGCCGAGCCGCTGGACACATATATCTCCCGCTCCTCCAGAAAGTGCAGCATTATCTCGCTTCGCACTCCGCGAACAGAAAAATTGAGTATATTCTTCGCGTTGTTATAGCTGTTTATGCCGATATCTTCAAACTCCGCAAGCCGCCCGAGAAGCTGCTCGTTCAGCGACGCGTACTTCTCCGTACAGTCCGGGTAGCTGCGCACAGCCTCGGCAAATCCCGCTATCAGATCGACCGGCTCGGTGCCGGAGCGTATCCCCTTCTGCTGTCCGCCGCCGTACAGAAGCGGCTCAAAGCGGACGCCCTTCGCGGCATACAGCGCACCCACACCTTTCGGACCGTGTATCTTATGTGCGGACAGGCTTATCAGGTCGGCAGTCAGCAGCTTCGCGGGCATTTTGCAGAACCCCTGCACCGCGTCACAGTGAACGATCGTCTTCGGATTCTTCCGCTTTACCCCGCGATATACCCTGCTCATATCGGTGCAGAAGCCTGTCTCATTGTTGACCCACATAACGCTTACCAGCAGGGTGTTCCCGTCCACGGCGTCGATGATGCGCTGCTCATAGTCCTGCGGCTCACCGCGCTTCGGCGGCTTTACACGCACCGCCTCATACCCCGCCTCTTCCAGTTTTTTCAGCGGGTTTTCGACGCTCGGATGCTCGAAAGATGTCGTTACTATCCTGCCGCCGTTATGCCGGTATGCTTTCGTGACGCCGGAAAGCGCCGTATTATTGCTTTCCGTGGCTCCCGATGTGAATATGATATCCCCGTCGGCTCCCAGTCTGCCGAGTATGGTCTTTTTTGCGTCCTGTATCACTTTCTCTGCTTCCACGCCCATGTGGTGCAGCGAGGAGGCATTTCCGAAATTCCCCGCCATATTCTCCGAGACAGCTTTTATCACGCTGTCAAAAGGTCTTGTGGTAGCGGAGTTGTCAAGATATATCATCGTTTCTCTCCGTAAGTCATAGTTATATTTATTATACCACATTTTTACAAAAATTTAAATAGAATATTGACCGACAAATTGCACAAAAATATTACAGCGGAACATCAAATTTCCGTAATATCCCGAAAGGAACCGAAAAAATGGCAAATGTAACACTATCGAGAAGAGCGCTTGCAAGGCTGATAACCTTTGCGCTTGCTATAATACTCACATTGTCGGTGATCGCGGTACAGAACCACGGGCGCGCCGTAAAGGCCGAGAGAGCCGTAGAAAACAATTATATGCACGCGGTCGAGGAACTTTCTCTCAACCTTGACAACATAAAGAACAATCTCCAGAAAGGAATGTACACCAACAGCATCTCCATGCTGTCCGACCTGTCCGAAAAGCTGTGCAGCGATGCCGCCACAGCGAAGGACTCACTCTCCCGCCTGCCGGTGGACGAGCTTGATCTGACCGAGACTTACAGATTTCTGTCTCAGGTCGGCAACTATTCCAAAGCTCTTGCGGAGAAATGTACCGAGGGCAACGGACTTACCTCCGAGGAACGCGGAAACATCACAAAACTCCACGCTTATGCGCAGGAACTGAGTTCCAATATGTGGAAGATAGAGCAGCGCATCGAAAATGGCGAGATAACCCTTTCCGATACCGTATATGCCGCGACACAGCTTGAGGCGGACGACCCCGTCACCGTGACCAGCGGTTTCACCGATTTCGCGGTGAGCGACAACAGCTATCCGACGCTGATATATGACGGACCTTATTCCGACCATATAATGGAGAAGTCACCGCTGATGCTGAAAAACGAGAAGAACATCGACAGGAACGAAGCTGCACGTCTCGCCAAAAAGCTCTCGGCAGGCGAGGAACTCACGCTGCTCACCGAAGAAGACGGGAAAATGCCCTCGTATGTTTTCGGTGCGGATGACCGCACCATCGCGATAACCAAAGCGGGAGGAATGTACTCATATATGCTTGGGAACCGCGCGGTCGGCAAGCCGGATATAACGGCAAGGGAGGCAATGACAAAAGCCAGGGAATTTCTCGCGGCACTCGGCATAAGAAATATCACCGATTCGTACTATGAGATAAGGAACGGTATCTGCGTGATAAACTTTGCAGCCGAACAGAACGGTGTGACGATGTACACCGACCTGATAAAAGTCGGCGTAGCACTTGACAACGGCGAAGTCCTTTCCTTCGATATGCGCGGTTATCTCACCAACCATACTATCCGGGAACTCCCTCCGCCGAAGATCTCCGGCGACTATGCAATGACTCTCGTTTCAGGAAATCTCACCCCTCATTCGGGAAAGCTGTGCGTTATACCCTCCCGCGGACAGAATGAGATATTCTGCTATGAGGTGCGCTGCACCGGTGCCGAGGGCGAGAATATCCTTGTCTATCTCAACGCTGAGACAGGCAGGGAGGAACAGATACTGATACTGAAGATAGGCAGTTCCGGCGTGCTGACCGTCTGATCCGTCAGACGATCCGGGGGAGAGAAATGATGCTCCATAGCTCTCCCCCGCCCGCTGTTCTCCCGCCCGGAATCGGATTTTTTACAATCTGTAACCTGTTTCCCTGAAATTGTAACCGTTTCGTAATCACATTGTAACCGCTTTGTAGTTGTATTTCTGTCCTATGTGTGATATAATGCAATTGTAGAGAAAAGAAAGAGAAAGAAAAGATAAAGGAGATACATATATACAGAAAACCAATGCGGGTGCAGGGCAGCGGAACGAAAATATATCTTCCGCATCCGACTGAAAATACAAACCCCGAAAGTCTGCCATTGCCTTGATTGCCATAAAAAGTCCCGGCTGTCCTGCTGCCGTTGAGGTAAAAATGATCTCCGCCCGTGATGATCCGAATACTTCACTTTTTGCCTGATAGATAATCCTTCCTTAATTGACAAATGCTCCGTTCGTTATTGAACGGAGCATTTGTTGTTATCAGTCTTCAAGATCTTTCAGAGCCGCAAGCTCGTCGCGGTTCACCTTGATACGGGAATCACGGAGCAGCTTCACATCTTCCCGCTTATACGGCGCGGCAGGGGCATCGGGATTGTTTTTCAGCTTTACTTTCAGTACGCCGGTCAGCAGGTTTGCTTCCTCGACATGACCCTGTCCGTCGGGAGTCTCTACCAGAGCGCCCACTTTCGGGGTTATCTTCAGCAGAGCGTCATAGCTGTCCTGTTCGTATTTCAGGCAGCACATAAGTCTCCCGCAGGTGCCGGATATCTTTGTCGGATTGAGCGAAAGAGACTGCTCTTTCGCCATTTTGATGGACACCGGCTGGAACTCTCCGAGAAAGCTCGAACAACAGAACGGACGTCCGCATATACCGAGCCCTCCGAGCATTTTAGCCTCATCACGCACACCTATCTGCCGCAGCTCGATACGGGTGCGGTACACGCTTGCAAGATCCTTTACCAGCTCACGGAAATCCACACGGCTCTCCGCCGAGAAATAGAACAGTATCTTGCTGCCGTCGAATGTGTATTCCACATTTATCGGCTTCATTTTCAACCCATGCTCAGCGACTTTCTTTGTGAAAGTCTTCATTATTTCTTCTTCTTTTGCCTCATTGTCCTTTATCCGCTTATAGTCGTCGGCGGTAGCCTTGCGGATTATGGGTTTCAGCGGTGCCACGATAGTACCGTCATCGACCATGCGGTTGGGGATCACCACTTCACCGCATTCCACACCTCTGGCAGTCTCGACTATCACTCTGTCGCCCTGTGCGACTTTTATATTTCCGGGAGCAAAGTAATAGACCTTGCCTATTTCCTTGAACCTGATCCCTATTATCTCTGTCATTTATTTCTCCTTGTCTTTCTACTTCTCCATTACCGTAAAGAACGCACCGCAGCATTCCCCAGCAAACAGCCGCAGATTGGGGTTTGTAAAGGACATTCCGTACAACCGCACCGCTTCATTGTACAATCCCGTAAGCGCTTTGGTGGAAAAACCGGCTGCGAGCTTGTCCGACTGCGCTCTGAATGCTCCCGCAGGCTCTTTTCCGCCGCGCTTTGCGGCAGCTTCGGCAAATATATCCGAGAGTATCCCCAGCGTCTCAAACAGCTCCTCGCGTGTCTTCAGCGACAGCAGCGCCATGAGACAGGCACTCTCCCGCCGCCCCGCTATTGCTTCCGCGGCATTTACGGCAGCAGTCATATACTGCAGCTCCTCGCCGCTCTCCTCAAATGTGAGCGCCGCACCGATATTCCCGCCGAACCGTGCGTACAGTTCTTCCGCACGTTCGCCGCCGATCCCCTTTTCCGCAAGCGCAGCCCAGAGATCCGCCCCGTCCGCGCCGTCAACCTCGACAGCCGTAACACGGGAAAGTATAGTTTCCAGTATCGAAACTTTCTTCTCGGCGGTGAATATATACCGGTTGAAATCGAGAGGTTCCTCGATGAATTTCAGCAGAGCGTTCTGATGCTCAGGGCGCATCTCATCGAGCTTCTCAAAGATGCAGACCCGGATATCGCCGTCGTTGGGCTTGATATAGCAATCCGAGATGAGCTGACGCAGTCCGTCCATATTGTAGCGTTCCTTGTCGCCCATCAATTTCAGCGGATATACCACATCGGGGTGGATATGCTCACTTACCCGGCGGCATTCGTTGCACTGCATACACGGCACGGCTCCGTGCTTCTCGCACATATATCCCATAGCCACGTAATCGGCAAGGGTGCGTTTTCCTATACCCCTCGCCCCGTACAGCAGCAATGCGTGCGGCATTCTCCCCGATCTGCCGAAATTCGTGAGCGCGTTAAGAGCACGCTTCTTCCCGTAGATCTTCATTACAGCTTCTCAAACCGCTCTATATCGGTAACGAAAACCGTTGCGCCGCCGACGCTCACCTCGACCGGATAGCTCACCGGGGCTTCGTCTGCCGTGTAAGATGCCGCGTTCGGCACATACTGCTTGCGTTTGCGGGAATTCTGTGCTATTAATCCGATGACCGTGTCAACGCTTGCGGTCTCGCAGCAGATCATGAACGTGGTATTGCCCGCCATGAGAAATCCGCCCGTCGAAGCAAGCTTTGTAGCCGAAAAACCGCTTCTGGTAAGCTCTGTCGCTACAGCGTGCGCGTCATCGTTGTTCACTATCGCAAAAATAAGTTTCATACTTATCGTTCCCTTCCGGAAGTAAAAATAATACATAGATTATTATATCACATTTTTCCGCAAATGTAAAGCAAAATTATAAATTACCCCAGAGCCACATCGAGAGACATCATTATCACAAATCCGGCGGAGAACGAAAGAGCGGCAATATCGGAATGTCCGTCCGCGGCGGTTTCCGGGATCATCTCAGCCACCGTGACATATATCATCGCCCCTGCCGCAAAGCTGAGAAGGTACGGCATAGCGGGAATTATAAGGCTTGCGGCGGCGATAGTGACAAGGGCGCCTATCGGCTCCACCGCCCCGGAAGCGGTCCCAAGCAGGAACGAACGAAATTTTCCGGTGCCGCCTGCATGGAGCGGAAGTGAGATTATCGCGCCTTCGGGGAAATTCTGTATGGCAATACCGAGAGCAAGGGCGGCGGCAGCTGCCGCGGTGATCTCCTCGGTGCCGTACAGCAGTCCCGCATATACCGCGCCTACCGCCATTCCCTCCGGGATATTGTGCAGCGTCACCGCAAGCATCATCAGCATTTTGTCCGACGATCTGCGGCGCTGTGCGTCCAGACGGTTTATGAGCCGGTCCAGCAGCATCAGGAACACTATACCCACCAGAAATCCCGAGGCTGCCGGCAGGAATGCCCACTGTCCCATACTGTCGGCGCACAGATCGACCGCCGGTATTATCAGGCTCCACACGCTCGCGGCAGCCATGACCCCTGCCGCTGTCCCCGTGAGGACACGCTCCGGCATTTTCCCGAATGACTTCTTCATAAAGAACACGCACGCGGCTCCGAGCGTTGTTCCGAAAAAGGGAATGAATATCCCCTCAACAACTCCGATATCCATAAATATACCTCCGGGCAGTTTTCTTTCAGTTTATTCCTGCCCGGAGGTATTTGCTACTGTTTGATCTTCACTTTCCCGCGTATATGTCTCTCTGTTCGACGGCGAGACTGTCGCAGCGCTCATTTTCCGGGTGCCCTGCGTGACCCTTTATCCATGTGAATTTTACCTCGTGTATCGCGATCAGCTCAAGCAGCCGCCCCCACAAGTCGGGATTCAGCGCGGGCTGTTTGTCGCTCTTGACCCAGCCGCGCTTGCGCCAGCCTTCCGCCCAGCCTTTCTCTATACCGTCCACCACATAGCGTGAGTCGGTCTGTATGGTGACTTTACAGGGGTATTTCAGAGCCTCCAGCCCCTTTATGACACCGGTAAGCTCCATACGGTTGTTGGTGGTATGCGCCTCACCGCCCGACATCTCCTTTTCCCTGCCGTCACAGCGAAGTATCACGCCCCAGCCGCCGGGTCCCGGATTGCCGGAGCAGGCGCCGTCCGAGAATATATAGACCTGTCTTTTTTCCATTTACCGGACTGCCTCCTTTTTTTTCGATCCGACCTTCTGCGCTGTCATCTCCACAGTCACGTTCAGCAGCAGCGTAAACAGCACCGCACACGCAACTATTATCGTGGTAACTGTTATCATATCCGGAGTAAACGGCACAAAGCCGAAGAAATCCTCAAAGAAGATATGTCCGCACAGGAACAGCCCTATAAGCCCGACCAGCATACCGATCTTCCACGGCTTCATCGGGTGACACGCAAGCAGGACGATGATGAAGGACACGTCCGCGAGTATAAATGCGGACATGGTGCTGAGCTGCTCGGTCGAGAAGCCGTACACCCTGCTGCATATTATGCCTGCCGAGAGCGCAAGCACCGCCGATATGCCGTTCGGCACCGCACGTTTGACAACGTTGGAAATGAAACTGCCGCGTATAAGCTCGTGGTTCGGCTGGAGCGCCAGCAGGAAACTCGGCAGACCTATGCAAAGCGCGTTTATCAGCGTCATCTGTATCGGCTCGAACAGGAACGGCATCTGTATAACCACGAACAGCACCGCCAACAGCAGGCTGTATGTCGTCTTGGACAGGAACAGCGACGCCGAACGCTCAACATTGTTGATAGCGCGTCTGCCCTCCGCTACTACTTTCGGCATGGAAGCGAAATTGCTGTCCAGCAGGACGAGATTTGATACATTTCTTGCCGCTTCACTTCCGCTCTGCATTGCTACCGAGCAATCCGCCTCTTTCAGCGCGAGAACATCGTTGACACCGTCGCCTGTCATTCCCACTGTATGTCCCTTTGCTTTGAGCGCCTTTACAAGCTCCAGCTTCTGCGGCGGAGTCACACGCCCGAATATCGTGTAATCATCGACAACTTCCCCGATATTCTCCACCGCAGAAGCGTCTATGTATCTGTCGGCACCGGCAACGCCCGCTTTCTTCGCCACACAGCTTACGGTAAGGGGATTGTCGCCAGAGATTATCTTGATATCCACGCCCTGCTCCGCAAAATACCTGAGAGTATCGGGAGCTTCGGCGCGTATCTTATCGGTTATCGCTATCAGTGCCAGCGGCTTTATATCCTCCGGCAGTGATTTTCCTTCAAAAGACTTGTCGGAATGTGCAAGCATTATGACGCGTCTGCCGCCCGCCGCGAACTGCTCCGCCATCTCTTTCAGCGATGCGAACCGTTCGCCGAGTATAAATTCTCCCGCTCCCATAACATAGGTCCCTTTTTCCGGGAAATACGCGCCGCTCCATTTTCTTGCGGACGAGAACGGGACGGTCTCAGAAGCTTTCAGCACCGAGTTTCCGCCCCAGTGCTCCTTTACTGCGTCGTAAGTGGGGTTAGTGTCCGACAGCGCACACACAAGGGCGGTCATTCCCTCATTCAGCGTATCTTCCGTGCAGTCAAGGCATTTCGTTTCAGCCACCTGCATACTGCCCTCGGTTATGGTACCGGTCTTATCGAGGCACAGCACATCTACTCTCGCAAGGGTCTCTATGCAGTACAGATCCTGCACCAGCGTCTTTGCCTGCGCAAGACGTATCGAGCTTACCGCAAGGACTATACTTGTCAGCAGCACAAGTCCCTCGGGTATCATACCGATTATTGCAGCCACCGTACTTACCATTGCACGGTCGAATGTCTGCGGCGGGTCCGCCACGAATACTCCGTTATAAACCAGAAGCGCCATAAGCGGCAGAATGATTATTGAAATGCCTTTCAATATGCGGTTTATTGCGTTCATCATCTTGGAATCGGTTTTTTTCACGTATTTCGCGCCGCTGGTGATCTTATTGGCAAAGCTGTCCTTCCCCAGACCTACTGCTATGGCACGCACCTCGCCGCTTATTATGAAGCTTCCGGAGAGTATTTTGTCTCCGACTTTCTTGTTTATCGGGTCACTCTCACCTGTAATCAGGCTTTCATTTACCTCGCAGTCGCCCCACACCACCTCACAGTCAGCCGATGCCTGATATCCGGCGCGGAAGACGGACAGATCTCCCTCCACTATATCCGAATTAAGTATTTCAAGCTCTGTTCCGTCCCGTATGACGTGTGCCTTTGGCGCCGATATCAGTGTAAGTCTGTCGATAGTCCGCTTTGCCCTTATTTCCTGGACAATACCGATAGCGGTATTGCACAGGATAACTCCGATGAACATTGCATTTTTTATTTCCCCGAAAATAAGCACTATCACTGCCAGCGCAATATTCAGGAAATTAAAGAATGTCAGTGTATTATCCCGGACGATCTGCGATATGGATTTTGTTTTTATTTCGGTACTGCCGTTGATTCTGCCTTCGTCGGCACGCTTCTGTGCTTCTGACGCGGACAGTCCGTTCTGTATATCCGTTTCTGATTTCTTCTCCGTCTCTGCTCTTTCTGTCATTTCTTCTTTTTCTGTCATTCCTATCACTCCTGTAAACGTCAATAAAACTATTATACTATATCCCAACCTGTTTGTAAATAGTGAAAATTATTGACAAAAGGCACAAAATTTGATATCATTATTGTATATTAATTCAATGACTTTCCCTTTTTCTGTGACTTTCCGCTGTGCTGAAAGCTGCCGGTCGGCACGCGGAGCATTGAAAGTTTTTTGAAAGGGGGCCCACACGGAGGGAACTGATGAGACTACTTTTAGCAGAAGACGAGCGGACGCTTTCGGACGCTCTGGTGACTATACTTTCGCACAGCAACTATTCTGTAGATGCGGTATATAACGGACAGGACGCACTTGATTACCTGACGGCGGGAAACTATGACTGTGCCGTTATGGACGTGATGATGCCGAAAATGGACGGTATAACCGTACTGAAGAAAATACGGGCGCAGGGAATCTCTATCCCGGTGCTGCTGCTGACCGCAAAGAGCGAGATCGACGACAGGGTCGAAGGTCTGGACAGCGGGGCGGACGACTATATGACCAAGCCGTTCTCCACAAAGGAACTGCTTGCCCGTGTACGCGCAATGACAAGGCGTCAGCCGGAACTTACCGACAATCTCCTGAAATTCGGGAACATCTCTCTGAGCAGAGGGGATTACAGCCTGAACGGTCCGGAGGGCTCCGTGCGGCTCGCTAACAAGGAATTCCAAATGCTCGAAATGATGATGATGAACCCGAATCAGGCTATCTCCACCGAAAGATTTCTCGAAAAGATATGGGGATATGAGAGCGAATCCGAAATAAATGTCGTTTGGGTGAACATATCCGGTCTCCGCAAAAAAATAGCGTCCGTGGGAGGCAATGCCGCGATCAGAGCCGCAAGAGGGATAGGCTATCTCCTCTCCCCCGACGAAAAAGGTAATTGATGAATGGCAAAAGAAATAAAATGGTCTGACGAACAGATAAAGGCTATAGATCACCGTAACGGAGCTGCCATAGTCTCGGCTGCCGCCGGAAGCGGAAAGACCGCCGTGCTCGTTGAACGGGTGAAAAGGCTGTTTCTGAACACCGAAGACCCGGTTTATGCCGATGAGACTGTCATCACTACGTTCACAAAAAAAGCCGCCTCCGAGATGCGGTCAAGGCTGGAAGCGGCGCTGGAAGACGCTCTCGGAGCCGCAGAAAAGGACGATACTGCACTAAGAAAGCTGATAACCGAGCAGCAGCGCCGCCTGAAAGACGCATACATCTGCACCACTGACTCGCTGTGTATGAACATACTGCGCAGATACAGCGCCGAAGCGGGTCTGCGCCCGGATTTCAAAGTGCTGGATGAATCCCAGACAAAGCTGCTTGCCGGACAGGCTATGAAGACTGTCCTCGACGGATTCTGCGAGGCTGAGGACAGCGTGACCGCCGCAAAAAGAGATATGCTGTATGAAAGATTCGCGGGTGAGGACGACAGCAGGCTCGAAGAAACTGTAAGATATCTGCATGAGTTCTCAAAGAAGATACCCGACGCGCAAAGATTCTTTGAAAGACAGCTTGCGGCTTTCAATGATCCCGCCGCGATAACCGGCCTGATGAAGGAGCGGATCGACGAAGAATTGCAGAGTTCCGTGATCCTGCCGCTGAAAGAGATACAGCGGCTTACTGACGAACTGTGCGCCATGACGGCTGATACTCCCGCTGCCGGCACCGGCGAAACGTGGCTGATGCTTGCAGGTATGTACGGCAAAGCCGAATGGGGTTCGGACGATTTCAGGGAAAAGCTGAAAGCCGCCGATGACGCATTTCTGGCGGCGAAAGCCGCAAAAGCCACCGACTGTACGACAACATCAAAAAAAGTGAATGTACAGGAAGTAAAAAGCTGTATCACAAAACTGAAAGAAATATGCGCCACGCTCCCCGGAAATTCGGATAAGATCCTGAAGATCGGTACAGAGAACAGACAGTGCGCACCGGTGCTTGAAGCCCTGCTGGAACTTGTAGGAAAGTACGACAGCGAATTCTCAAGGCTTAAAAGCGAACTCGGCGGGCTGGACTTTGACGACATGGAGCTTAAAACGCTTTCTCTGCTCGGCGACGGGAACGGAGGTCAGAGCGCCGTTGCAAAAGCTATCGCCGCCGAAATGCGCATAATCATAGTGGACGAGTTCCAGGACAGCAACGAAGTACAGTATGAACTGTACCGCCTGATGTCCCGCGATCTTACGAACCTGTACCTTGTCGGTGACATCAAACAGTCGATCTACCGGTTCCGCGGCGCCGATCCGCTGGTGTTCCAGAGACTTACAAAGAATGGCTCGGGGTTTGAAGTACTGCGGCTGAACAAGAATTTCCGCAGCTGCAAACAGGTGGTCGATTCGGTAAACGCCATTTTCGAGGGAACTATGACCTTGGAAAAAGGCGATGTGGACTACAACGACGAATGCAGGCTCGTGCGGGGAGCCTCATACCCCACCACCGACAGCGCAAACGGTACCGAGTTCATTGAGATACACGCCCGTGACAGTAAGGAAGCCCGTGAACGCGAAGCGGGATACATAGCGCAGCGTATCCGTAAAATGATCGCGGAGGGTTTCCCCGTTTCCGACGGGAACGGCGGAACACGCCCCTGCCAATATGGGGATTTCGCCGTGATAATGGGCAGCTATACCAATTTCGCAGCAATATACAAAAAAGCTCTCGACGATGCCGACATACCGTTTGAGGCAAAGGACGAGAGCGATTACACAGACCTCGAGGAAGTAAAATATATGCTGTCGCTGCTGCGGGTGATAGATGACCCATACCGCGACGCGGATCTCGCCGCGGTACTTATGAAAGAACCGTATCTGTTCAGCGCCGCCGAAGTCGCGGAAATGAAGCTGTACGAAAAGGGAAGCCTGAAATACGGTCTCGAAAAGCTGGCACGGCTCAACGGGGAATTTTCCGCACTCGATAAAGCCGTGAGAGAACGTTCCGGCGGAGAAATACCGGAAAACGACGCGGCAGTCGGAAACTTAATAAAAGATATATCTCCCGACATTTACAGTAACCGTCTCGACACAATATATCAAAGCGGCAGACAGAAACGCTCCGACCTGTGGTCAGGGCTTGTCGCAGCCGCGAAGAAGGGTGGACGTGCCGCAAATGCTCTCCGTGACATAGAAAGCTGGCGGGAATATGCCGCCGAGAACTCCCCCGCTCGGCTTATCCGTAAAATATGCGACGAAAGTATGATAGTCCCGGCATTTGAAGTCGGCAGAGGCGGACTTAAAAAGGGACTCAATCTGCGGATGCTGGCACACTACGCGGAAAACTTCCCGGGCAGTGAAAGTGCCGGACTGTATGATTTTCTGCAATACCTCGACACTCTCGGCAAAAAGAAGATAAAGCTCACAAAAGCCGAAGGAGACGGAAGCTCCCGTGATGCTGTGCAGATAATGACTATCCACAGTTCAAAAGGTCTGGAATTCCCGATATGCTTCCTTGTAAACCTTAAAAGCACCAACCGCAGCATACACAGAGCCGACGGCATAATCTGCGACGCAAGATACGGCATCGGAATGACTATCGTCGATGCCGAAAAGCGTCTGCGGATCAACACATACTTCTATAATACCGTCGCACAGGAATACGGGCGGCTTGAGATGAGCGAAAGCATGAGACTGCTGTATGTGGCGCTCACCCGCGCTAAGGAAAAGCTCATCATCACCGTTCCGCTGTCGGGAAAGAAGCCGCAGAAGGACACCCACCACAGCTGGATAACCGAAAGCGGCGCCGTGACCGACGGGCTTATCATTCCCGTATGCGACCCGATGTACGATGAGATACCCTCCGCGCCCGCGCCCGATGTATCTCCTTCCGTGGGGATCTCCCTGTTCACCGGTTACAAGTACCGCAGATATTCGGAAGTTCCCGCGAAATTCACTGCCACCCAGATAGGCGTGGACAGCGATTTTGAGCATGAGGGCAGAGCAGATGACGATACCCGTGTACTGCGTGTTCCGTCCTTTCTGAAAAGCGGAGATGCTTCAAAACTAACCGGAAAAAGACGCGGTGACGCGTACCACAAGGCTCTCGAACTGATAGATCTTTCGACCCCGGCGGAATCTGTCTCCGCCGAGCTTGACAGATTCTGCGAACGCGGAAGCATTTCATTGACCGAACGAAATTCGATCAATGACGATGATATCGTGACATTCCTGAACAGCGATATCTGCCGCCGAGCCGCTGCATGCGGGAAAGAAAGCATTTTCAAGGAATACCCGCTCTTCTATGAACCCGATGACGCGGAGCTGTGCAATATCTGCCGGAAATACGGTATTGACGCGAACGGGTGGGATTATGACGAAAGACCCGTTATCCAGGGCATAACCGATATGTTCTTCATTGAAGCCGGCGGGATCGTTCTCGTAGATTACAAGACCAACAGTCATGTTACCGAAGAAGACCTGATACGGGAATACCGGGGGCAGCTTGCCGTTTACGCGCATGCGCTCACCGAGTCGATGGGAATGACTGTGAAAGAACGGGTGCTGTATTCGTTCTGGCTCGGAAAAAGCATCACCGTCGGATAATAAAACTCAAAAAGCTGTCACATTTCTGATGTGACAGCTTTACGCATATCAGAGAAGCCGCTTCGCTTGAGACCGGGGAAAACCTTTCTGAAGAAAGGTTTCCCCCAAACCCCTTTCCAAAGACTTTTGATCGCTTCGCGTTTAAATTTCAAAGTGTGTACAAAATCAAAACATTACTTTTTTGAAAGATACTTTGCAGAACCCAATTAATGGCTGCAAAAGTGCAAGGAAAATTTATATATTTTAGGATTTTCCTTGCGCTTTTGTTCGTCCGAAGGACGAAATGAGCTTGACATCAAGGAATGTGTCCGTTGTTTAAATGCACCGCAGGCGCATTTAAACAACATCTGAAAATCTGTTTTGCAGATTTTCAGTCAATAACTGCCAAAAGGCAGTTATTGAGGACACATCAATTATAGCTTTTCTTCCTGTGACGCCAAATATCGGGCGCGGTTCCTACTCAACTATGACTATTTCCGCTTCGGTATCTCTTTCAAGCGGGGCAAACTTCGTTATCGCCACAGACAGTTTTCCCGCGTCGGAGGTTATGGAGGCAGGGGCAAGGTTCTCGTCGAACACGACAGTGTAAGCTCCGAGTTCCGAACTTCCCGCAACCGCCGCGGCACTGTAGCCTTCCGTGACTACCGAACCGCTGTCTGCGGCGGCTTCGTATGCCGTCACCACGGCACGCGCCATGCTTACGGCATTGCCGCTCACATCGGCAGCACTCTCCATATCATACATCTTCATTTTCGTTTCATCGCCCCGAACAGTTATCACAAGCCCCTCCACAGGGTACGGGTCGGTGATGCAGAACTCCCAGATATCCCGCTCCATGCGGCGTATCTGCGCAGTACATTCCTGTCCGTCATAGACTATGTCCGCTTCGGCACTGAACGCCTGGTCAAGATCGGGCGGCACATTCCCGACCGTCCCGCCGGAACATGCCGACAATGCCAGCACCGCCGGCATCGCCAATAATAAAAGACGCTTCACGGTAATTCCCCTTTCCTAAGGAAAGCCGTGAAGCGTCGTGTTTTATTATTTTACCGCTTCATTATCTCGGGCAGCACCGAAGGCAGGTCCCGCGGCAGCAGCCCCGGTTTGCCTATACGAGCCGCCAGTACATCGGCAGCCAGTCCGTGCAGATATACCCCGAGAGCCGCCGCGTGGAATTCCGGCACCCCCTGTGCGCACAGAGAGGCTATAATGCCTGCCAGCACATCTCCGCTCCCGCCTTTTGCAAGTCCCGCATTGCCTGTCGTATTGATGAACATATCACCGTCCGGCGACACTATCACCGTATTCACGCCTTTCAGCACAGTCACACAGCGGTATTCTCCCGCAAAATCCTTCGCCGCTGTCAGACGGTCACGCTGTATCTCCTCAACGCTCTTTCCCGTCATGCGGGCAAATTCCGCGGGGTGCGGTGTCACGATGACGCCCTTTTTGCTTTCCTTTAGTATATTTATATTCGGGGCGATCGAATTAAGACCATCTGCATCAATAATTATCGGACAATCAGCGCGTTTTATGACGGTTTCTGTCATCTGGAAGGTGCTTCTGTTGTTTCCGAGCCCGCAGCCGGTAAGCACCGCCGTGAATTTTGTTCTTACAAGTTCTTCCGATACTGCCTGAACAGCGGCGGCATTTATAAAGCCGTCGAAATCCTGTTCCAGCGGGAGATAAATGGTTTCGGGGACAGCAGACGCTATCGCGTTGATAACACGGGTAGGAGTCGCGAGAGTGCATAACCCCACCCCTGTACGAAGCGCTCCGTCCGTCGAGAGCATAGCGGCGCCGGTGTAAAACGCGCTTCCGCTTATATTGAGCAGCTTTCCGTAACTTCCCTTGTGGGAAACGGCTCTTCTTTCGGGTATCAGCCCGAGCAGTGAATTGTCCGAAAGCACAGCTTCAAACTGTTCATACATAGTCTGCGGTATGCCTATATCGGTAAGGATCATTCTCCCGCACTGCTCAAAAGCGGGGTGGGAATATAATCCCCGTTTCATTGCTGCCAGCACCAGTGTCACATCAGGCAGAAAAGCGTTCTCGGCAACTTCGCCGGTGTCGCTGTTCACCCCGCTCGGTATATCAACTGATATCCGCAGTCCGGGGCAGTTCTCGTTGGCATATTTGAAAAGCTCAGAGACTGTTTCCTCAAGCTCTCCGTGAAAGCCTGTCCCGAACACACAGTCAATTACCGCGTCACAATTGGCGACAGCGTACTGCACTGTCTCCTTGCGGTGGACATAGAGAGTGGTCTTTATGGTGCGCTCATACAGCGAAAAGCACTCCCTTGCGCAGTCGGTCTTCGGCAGATCCTGAACGAACACGAGGATCGCATTTGCGTGCGCTTCGGTAAGCAGGTTTGCGATAACTATGCCGTCGCCGCCGTTATTGCCGCGGCCGGCGAGAATAACTATATCCTTGCCGTCAACACCGCCGAGTATCTTTGAGATACGCGAAAAACACGCCTCTCCCGCGTTCCTCATCATACGCATATATGATATTCCCGCTTTGTCGGCATTTTCCTCCGCCTTCTTCATCTGCTCGTTGGTCACCGTAAACCGCATTGATCGTTCCTGCTTCCTTTTTGTTTGCTGAATTCTCTTCCCGCAAGGCATCTGATGCCTTGCGGTATGGAAGAGATGGGGTTAATTTTTACGCTTGAATACAAGGATCGTGGTGGACTCCGCGTCCTGTGAATCGCCTTCTCCGAATACCGAAGATGTGACTTGCAGAGTATCGGTCGCTGCATCATAATCGCCGACTTCCACAAAGTTTTCACCGGGGTTCTTTACATAGTATCCCTCGTCATAGGCACCGATAAGAAGTATCTGTGTGGATTCGGAGTTCGTAAGAATGATGTCATACGCCGATACGGTCATGTATGAGTTGATAGCTTCAAGAGGCTGATCGAGACGCTCCGCGATATCCGCCATGGATACGCCGTCCAGCGTGTCAAGCTCCCATTCGCCGATATATCCGTATGCCGGCTGTGTGCTTACTCTGGAGAAAATTACCGTTTCTCCGTCTGTGACAGAGATCGAATCAGTCTCGGCACTGTAAAGAATACTGCCGGAATTGACATTGCCTTCAATATCAGAGAAAATATCAAATCCACCGCTGCGCGGGTTTACAAAGAGATATGTGTCATCGGAGTCCGACCCGCTTATAATACCGTTGGTGCTTATATGCAGCACCATTGTGCCGCTCTGCAATTCACCGACCCATTCACCCGCTATGTCGGACAGTTCAGGATCTTCCTTGACTTCCCCGAATTCGTAATCACCGGTACCGCCGGCAGACGCTGCGCCTTCACGGACAAGTTCGTACATTGCATATCTTTGGTTTTCGTCGAATATAACCAGAACACTGTGATCCTCGTCATTAAAGAACAGTCCGCCGACAACCTTGTCTTCATCGGCTTCTTCGGCATCGTCCTTTGTGGCAAACAGCATATAGTCACCGCTGTCCCCATCAGGTACAACGAAATAGCGTCCGATAAAGCTTCCTTCCGTTACGCCCAGTTCAAGCGCCATATCTTCTTCAAAGACCGTAACATACATATCGACCAGCGACGGATCTGTATCAGCAACAAAGAAGTCACCGTAACCATCGGTAACAGTCCATCTGCCGACTGCACCGGCTGAAGAAGATGATGTGCTGCCGTTCTCGCCCGGAAGCACAAGCTCACCCTGTGTTTTAAGACTGTATGTTCCGACGCGCACCGCATCATAATCGTTGTTGTAGATATAGCCGGGGAGGGATTCATAATCGCTTTCCGAGGTGCCGTACCAGCCGACGAATTCGCCGCTCTTGAAGTCATTCGCGGTGGGCATACTGTTCATGGTGAGGAATGTATCCACATCGCCTTCATCGGGCAGCACAGCTGTGCCGACAAACACGTTGTCGCAGAAATACAGACCTACAAGCGCATTCTTTATGTCGCATGCCTTCGCTACGACTTCCGCCGCTTCCTTGCCCTTCTCCTCGTCTATGACCGTGTACTCGTCATAAAGCACGATAGCGCCGTCTTCTTTCACGAGGAACTGGATAACGGATTCTTCTCCCATGGGCTGGATATTGAGTCTGTTGGAAACTCCGAGGTAGGAGGAGAAACTTTCGGATACCGCTCTCGCCGCTTCGTTCAGTTCGCTCACGGAGATCTTCTTATCGGGAAGCTTCTCGGTATAAGGATCGCCGTAGTAAAGTACGGGATAAGAACCTGCCGCGAAATCGCCTATCTGATTGCCGTAATTATCCCATTTGTACATCTGATCGTAGTAATTGAGCGCGGCGGGATAGTCATTATTCGGCAGATCGTTCTCATTGTCGGTAAGTATTACGGTAACACCGGCGATACCTTCCGCAACTCTGTCATCGAATACGACCTCCGCGTAAACGGAATCGAAACTGCTGTCCGTGTATGTGATGCCGGAAACGCCCGCGTCGCTGATGACTTTCAGATTACCGTCGTCATACCAGAGCTTGATGACGCCGCTTGTAACATCGCTTCCCTTTGCGGTCATTGCCGACTTGACGGTATCGTTGAGACCGTTGTAGATCTTTTCCGCACATTCGTCCGCAAAAGTACCGGACTCATATCTGTCATACGCTGCGTAATGTGCTTTCTTGTCGGAATCTTCGTCGTTATCACCGCCGAAACCGCTGCTGCCAATGCTGCCCATACCGCCGAGCATGCTGCCGAGATCGCCGAGGCCGAGTTTTTCGGTAAGACCGCCTACCCATCCGAGAGCTTCCTCGGTGAATTCGTTCTGTGCTTCCTTATCGTCCGAACTGATCTCCTTCGAGCTGTCGGGAAGAGATACGTTCGCCGACTCCGAAACAGATGCCGAAGTAAATGTGATCTTGCCTATATCTCCGGCAGAAATGCTGAGATCCGTATTCATCGTGTTTCCGTCAACAACAGTGGACATTACGATCTCCAGTTTCTTGATCTCCGCTATGAGTTTCTCATTGTCAATGCCGAACCTCTTGTCATTGCCGCCCTCGGCAACAGACATGACCGGCGCGATCAGTTCATTGCTCATATTCGCATTGAAATCGCTTATATCCGGTATCTTTGTGCCGCCGTCTGAAAGCTTCTTCATTGAGTCAACGAACTTGTCCGGATCCGCAAGCGTTACAATATATGTACCGACACCTGTTTCCTTGCCGAGCCACTGAGCCTTGTCCTTGCCGGTGTAATCCACCTTGAATGCAAACTCGACGTCTTCCTGTTCTATACCCAGCTGTGCAAGCATAGAGCCGTCCTTGCCGTTCTCCGAGCGGTCAAACAGCTTGAAACCTACCTTTTTGCCGTCTTTGCCGGTAATGTCTATGGCGCCGGCATTAAGTTTGTCACCCGATATATTTACCGCAATGATCTTATTCGCGCTGTCTTCCTGCTCTATGATATATTTCGAGCCGATGACCTTGTTATGTACATCGACGAGCTGTTCGGAGACAAGCGAATATTTTACGTCCTCAGCCTCTTTGAATATCCCCTTGTAATCCTCTTCGGACAGATCGAATCTATCCTTTGCATAGCTTATGAGGTATGCGTCATTTTTCAGGAATTCACCGATCTTGTCGATCATTGCTTTAAGTTCGGCGGGAGTGAAGGATACGGATACAGATGTTCCCTTTGCTTCCGTCTTCCATTCGCCGTCCCCCATTGTGAATACGGCATCAGAATAGCTTATCCGCGCACTGTTGTATGTGTCATAGTAGATATCCGTAACAGCCTGCCTGATACGCTTTGCCTCATCTTCGCTGAATGTTACGGAGGGAGTTTCTTCCTTCTTTTCCTCGCTGCCGTTCAGGGACTTTTCGATATCTTCCTTTTTAATGCGTACAGTCTTTTCCGATATACCCGGGAACGCCAGGACAATATCGCCGGACTCGTCCATGTACGCCTCAAGGGAACCGATATTTCCGTCGCTGTCCGAAAGTCCGAAAGATATCATATCGGTTGAGCCGTTTACAAGTTCGGAAACAAACGAGAAATCATTTATCTTGTTCAGGATATCTCCGATCTGCCCGTCACTGACAAGCGCAAACACACTGCCGGCTTCGATTTTCACCGAGTTTTTCGAAGTCACCTTTGTGCCTTCCGGTATTGCCGAAAGAGCCTCTTCGATAATGTTCTCATAGTTCGAGCCTGCACCGGTTCCCATTGTTTTCAGTATTGACAGATAGGAAGATGTGACAGCCGATGAATCACCGGTCAGACTATATACCTTCGAGGATATGACAGAATCCATAAATGCACCGACACCGAGTTCGGTGCCGCTGTCAAAGGCATCGGCTTTTGTAATTGACGACACAGCGTCTTTATTCACCATCTGTGCGTAAGCCACATCACCCATGAATGTCCTCGTGATCTTATCATGGAATCCGAAATAGCCTACTCCTGCGCCGCCGACTACTACTGCGGCAGCCGTAACTCCCGCAATAACGCCGCCCTTACCCTTTTTCTTCTTCACAGGTGTGACCGGCGCTTCGGGTACAGACGCCGCTCCGGGGAACTGCTGTACAGGCTGTTCCGGCACCGGCTGCGAAGCAGGACGCACGTTGAATTCGGGCTGTACAGGCTCTGTGGGCTGCTGAATGCCGTTTATCTGCGGCATTTCCGGCAGAGGGGGGATCGTTGTCCCGACTGCCTGAGTTACCGTTTCCTGAACGGGCGCAGCGACCTGCTCGACTGCCTGTGCTACCGTTTCCTGAACGGGCGCAGCGACCTGCTCGACTGTCTGTGCTACTGTTTCCTGAACGGGCGCAGCGACCTGCTCGACTGCCTGTGTTACCGTTTCCTGAACCGGCGCAGCGACCTCCTCGACTGCCTGTGCAGCAGCTTCCGCGAGCTTATTACCGCAATTGGGACAGAACATCGCTCCGTCCTCAACCTTAGTTCCGCAATTTCCGCAAAACATTTCTAATTCCTTTCTCCATGTGGTATCTGCTATCGGAATCTTATCCGTTATCTCTGCTTCACTGCATTATATCGGTAAAAACACTTACCAACTTACAGTATATCATTATTCAAATCAAAAGTCAAGCAAATGAGAACGGATAATCACACCGCTGTCGGAAAATCCCGAAAATTGACGAAAAAAACGGACTGTACCAGCCGGCTTTTGTTATGGTACCATAGTTATCCATAGTGCAGAAAACATTACCGTTGATTATTTATTACAGAATTTTCAAAAAAATTGTTCAATGAAATACACATAATTATATAGAGTACAGTAATCCCATGACAAAAATAAATTATTTTATGTTTTTCGTTAAATTACTATTGACAAACATTAATTTTCGTGGTATAGTATAACCACAGTAAGCTTACACAAGAATTTCGGCACATCATGGAAAGGGAACATTATGAAAAATACAGTAAAACAGGAAGTGACCTCCGAGCAGAGATACAGAGCGATATGTGGGAATGTTTACGGGTACGCGCTCGGCAGCAATATAGTGTTCGGCATTCTGTTCGTGATCCTCTTTATCGCGGTCATCGGACAGCTTATCGAAGGAAAAGACAGTATGTGGAGTACTTTGTTCATTGCGTACTACACGCTTGTGTTCTTCCTTTTGAGCAACTTCATGAGACAGCTATTCAAACGGCTCAAAGAGTCCGATACACCGTTCAGATACGATATCGCCGATAAAATGAAAGGTGCCGCGGGAGTTCTGACGTTCGGCGCTCTGGCGGGCATGATCCTCTTCATCATCTGCATACTCTTCTTCAATACGTCGGCACACCCGGATTTTTTAATAGTGCAGTCAGTAAACCTTGTTATACTGGTGATAGGAATGATACTACAGACATTTGCACTTATCTTCGAGTACGGTTGCAAGCTCCAGCAAGAATCCGACGAAACTCTGTAAAGGCGGTGACGATATGATAATCCTGCGTCTCGACAGGGTCATGGCAGACAGAAAAATGTCGCTGAATGAGCTATCCGAGAAGGTCGGTGTGGCGAATGTCAATCTATCGAAGCTGAAAACAGGTAAAGTAAGCGCAGTCCGTTTCTCGACCCTTAATGCTATCTGCCGTGTATTGCATTGTCAACCCGGAGAAATACTTGAGTATGCGGAAGATGATGATACTGAAAAACAATAAGAGCGGTCCGTATGAGACAAAAAAACACCGTCTGTCACAAAAGTGACAGACGGTTTGGGAGCGGCGGCTCGCCGCTGTGATTGCATTACAAAAAGTATATCCGAACTCCAGACAGCGAGGCAGAAAAATACCGTATGTCACCGAAGTAACATACGGTTTGGGGGCGGCGGCTCGCCGCTGTGATTGCATTACAAAAAGTATATCCGAACTCCGGACAGCGAGGCAGAAAAATACCGTATAGCAGATAACTGCCATACGGTTTGTCAGCGCGGACACCGCGCCTGGTTGAGCCGGCGGGATTCGAACCCACGGGATGAGGGAGTCAAAGTCCCTTGCCTTACCGCTTGGCTACGGCTCAATATAATAATATTTATGAAATTATCCGTCCCGAACGAGTCGGGACGGATGTTTTCTGTTTTAGAGTTCGATCTTTCCGTAAAGTGAAGTGTTCTTTTCAAGATCGACAGTTTCCTGCGAATAAGTTATAGACTCTGCGTTCTCCTGTCTTTCACGCTTATATTCACGCTCGAAAGATGTGGAGAAGCCTGTGGACTGCTTATAGCTCTTACCCGCGCCGTTGTAGGAAGAACGGCGGTCGCCGCGCTTGCCGTTTCTGTCACCTTTATTATAAGTGGGCTTTGTGTTGGAGGAGATGACTACCTTTCTGAAAGGCTCCTCGCCGATAGAGTTGCTGTACACGCCCTCGATCTCGGCTACCTTGCTGTGAATGATCCTTCTCTCATAGGGATTCATAGGCTCAAGAGTAACTCTTCTTCCCTGTTTGAGAACGCGGTGAGCGGTCTTGACCGCAAGAGCTTCGAGGGTTTCCTTTCTCTTTGCGCGATAACCGTTGCAGTCAACGGCGATACGGCAGTAGGAATTCTCAGCCTTGTTGCTTGCGAGAATGGTGAGATACTGAAGCGCATCGAGAGTCTCGCCGCGTCTGCCGATGACAACGCCGAGCTTCTCGCCGACGATGTCGAGGATAACGGTATCATCATTCTGTGTGGTATTGATCGTGTAATTTTCAAGTCCGAGTGCGCCGAGCACCTTATTGAGGTAGTTCTGCGCATTCTTCACCTTTTCGCTCTCAAGGACATTGACGCCCTCCGGGATATCCGTTACGCTTTGCTCGGGAGCTTCGGAAACGGATACTGCCGCTTCTTCTGCGGACTCCTCGGCTGTGCCGGACGGCTCTTCGTCTTCCTGTGTCTCGGCAGCAATATCACGGGCATAGGCTCTGATACGATAATCGCCTTTCATTGTGAAGAGCTTTTTAACAGGCTGCTCCACGACCTCAAAAGTAATATCATTCTCGCTGATACCGAGGGCGCGGAACTCATTTATTGCCTGTTCCTTGGCAAGTTCCTCGGTCTTTGCGGTATAGAATCTTTCCATTGAACTGATCTGTCCTTTCTCAGAAGTCATCGTCATCGGGCAGTTCCTTATATTCTTCGCCATATTTCTCGGCGTCTGCACGTCTTGCTGCCTCGAGCTTCTTTTTATTTAATTCTTTAATTTCTTTCTGTGTGAGCTTGGAAAGACGCTCTGTCTTTTCAACGGAATTGCCTTCCGCGTCAACCGTCACAACGGTAGCTCTCTGTTCTCTCTCTGCGAACTGGGCTTCCATTTTCGCCTGTGCCTCGGCTCTTATCTTATCCGACGGCCAGAACTTGTACATTATGACACTCTGCAGTATTCCGAACAGGTAGGACACCGACCAGTAGAAGCCGGCGCCGGCAGGTACGCTGAATACGATGAACAGCGATACAAAGGGCATGGTCAGGAACATGAACTTCATAGAGTTCTGCTGCTGCGCAAGTTCGGGGTTCTGCTTGTTCATCAGGTACTGCTGTATAATCATCTGAGCCATGGAGAACACGAACGCGATGATCGGGATAATGATAAGCTCATCAAACGCCCATCTCGGCTGCTCTCCGAGGTTGATACCCATGAAATAGATATTTTCACTGAGCTTTTCGAGTCTGTCGGCGACCGACTCATTGATGCCGGAATTACTGATTATGAGCGCCTTATTGGAATCCGTTCTTCCGTAGGTGTTGAGTGCGCGGAGCTCTCTGTACAGAGTGCCGTCGCTGTAGTTCATAGCGATCTGCTGAAGGGCTGACCTTATCGGATCCGACAGTCTGGAATCATTGGAGTACAGCTTTGTGAGCTTGTCCACGCCGTCCGAAGTATCGAACAGCGGAGCCATCTCATCGAGCTGCGCCTGTGTGACGACGATCTCTTTCTTTACGCTGTCGATGCTGAAACCTTCGGCGACCTTATTACGGTTATTGACTTTTATTTTCTTACCGTTTTCATCGGTGGAGTCGGTCTCTGTATAAGCGAGTGTGGTCTCGTCCTTCAGATATGCGAGCACAGCGGCATAATCGTCGCTGTTGGCGAGCAATGTCTGGACTGTATCCACCTTTTTCGCGGAAGCGACTATTGTATTGATATCGCCCGCGTCAAAACGCTCCATGTGGGTCATGGGTCTGTAAACGACATCGATGACGCCGCCGAGTATTATAAAGGTAAGGATAATG
This sequence comes from uncultured Clostridia bacterium, assembly GCA_947166945.1. Classification (GTDB taxonomy): domain Bacteria; phylum Bacillota; class Clostridia; order Oscillospirales; family Ruminococcaceae; genus Ruminiclostridium_E. The sequence goes on along the minus strand of CAMVGH010000008.1, from coordinate 15,313 downwards.
GAAAGGCATCCGCCCGTGGGGTTATATCCTTCCTTCTGGAGCTTTGCGAGCTCTTCCTGCTGTTTTTGCTGGTTGTTCTTATATTTGGTCTGTATTTCCCGCACACGCGGCATAAAAAGCTGCGAGATAGCGGTATTTTTCTGCTGGCGCAGGTTTATCGGGAACATTGCCACACGAACTATCAGCGTGAACAGTATGATCGCCCAGCCGACATTCTGTACGAGCAGGTAGCACACCCACATTACGTAACCCAGAGGCGTTCCCACTATAGTATATAGCCAGTTTATGATCTATCACCCTTCTGATTCTTCAATTCTTCACATTATGCATCAAGCGTTCCTTATTACCCGGAAGAAAATAGGCTTTCTCCGGCACGGGATCATATCCGCCCGCACTGAACGGATTGCATCTGAGTACTCTGCGTACAGTCAAACAGCCGCCTCTGACAGCACCGAATTTTCTTATCGCGTCTATCCCGTAAGAGGAGCAGGTCGGATAAAACCGGCAGCATGGCGGCTTCAGCTTTGATAAAGTTTTCTGATAAAGTTTAATTATCGCTATCAGCAGGTACTTCATTGCTTTTCTTTATACCGCGGGCATTTTCAGCCGCACTTTTCCCGTCGGCAGATCTTTTCCCTCCGGTTTTCAGAAGCAGCGGCTTCAGTTTGACGCGCATTGTTCCGAGGACCTTATCGGATTTAAGTCCGGCAGTGGCTTCACGCGCAACGAACACAAAATCGAAACGCTTATCGGTCTCACCGCTGAGTTCATTGTCAAAAACCCGGAAAGCCTCACGTATAACACGTCTTGCACGGTTTCTGGTGACCGCGTTGCCGATCTTCTTGCCTGTCACGATGCCGCATCGGTTCCTGCGTCTGCCCGTCTGTCTGAAATAGCAGACAAAGCCGTAGCTCGGGCAGCACTCACCTTTTTTATAAAGGTACCGGAACTCGCGGTCATTCTTGATAGCATAGAACCGTTTGGAAAGATCTCCCATTGTCTCTTAGTATGTGAGCTGCTTTCTGCCCTTTGCGCGGCGTCTTGCGAGCACCTTGCGGCCGTTGGCTGTTCTCATTCTCTTTCTGAAACCATGTTCCATCTTTCTCTGGCGCTTCTTGGGCTGATATGTTCTTTTCATTTTGTTTACCTCCGTAATGAACTTTCTTTTTTCTTTCCATGAAGTACTGTCCGTAAAAGGGCATACTTCCCCATAAGTAGTAACTATATTATTATAATCAAAAATCCCCCTTTTGTCAAGGGGAATTTTCAACGATTTCAATTTTTTGTGGAAATTTTCTTCCAGCCGCTTTTACGATCCGAAGTTTCCGTACTTCTTGACGAATTTCTGCGCTTCTATATATTCATTTGCAAGCACCTGAAAGTCCACATTGCAGGCGTCGGCATATATCACCACATTATTCCAGTCACCGATCTCATAGCTCTGGGAAAGGTGGAAAATATCGCCGAAGATACCGCCGCCGGTTATACCTTCTTTGATCTCTGCCGATACCGGCAGATCGGCGAGAGCCTTGCCGAGGGCTTCCGCGTCATTGCTTCCCGTTACGATAGAGATAAGTCCCATCAGATAGACCTCATTGCTGCGGGAACCGACGCTTCCGCCGGAATTACGGGAGATCCGCTCGCAGAATCTTGCTCTGAACAGTGCCAGACGGAGCAGTTCTGTCGGGGAATTGCGGTTCAGTCTTTGCAGTCCCACAAGGTAAATCCACTCTTTCAGTCTGTCTATACCGAGCATTACCAATGCCTGTCTGACAGTTGATACGGTATTTCCTTTGTCGGCGCAAAGCTGATTTATGACTTTCAGCAGCTTGATCGTTAATACCGGATCGGTGGAAATGACTGCCGAAATGTACTCTATATTGGGGTCGGGACTGTACAGAAGCGCGATTATTTCAAGGAACGTCTTTATCATGGGCCCGCCGGAGCGCTTTGTCTCAAGCACAGGCTTTGAGAAGAAGCTGCCCCTCATATAGTCGATATCCAGTTCCCGCGCGAACTCGAAATTCTCCGCTTCGTGGATATTGTCCGCCATTGCGCGCTTTCCGCGCTCGTGGCACTTCTTTACCGTGTAAGATATCTCGTCCGCGTCCGAGTTGATGTCAAATCTCAGTATATCGGCAAAATTGAATAACTCTTCATTATCCTCACTGTACAGAAATCCCGAAAGTGCTATCGTATAACCGAGTCTCTTCAGTCTCATAACCCTTTGCAGCGTAGATGCGTCCGCAAGCAGCATAGTGGGTATTTCGATGACGATATTCTCCTTCAGGAACAGCTCATGAAAATTGTTTTCGAGAAAAAGCTGTGAAAACTGTATGTATGCGGGCTTTCTGTCGAATACGGGAAGCATATTCAGCTTTATGTACTCCTTGGCTTCCTCGATCTCTTCCGCGGTAACATTCAATTCGTCGCCTGTGGGATTTTTTCTGCTCGCAAATGAGTAAAGCATCTCATACATATCAGTGCCGCCGCTCTGATTGAATACGGCCTGTTTTGAAATAAGAAAACTCATTTATTCCATTGGTCCCTTCGTTAAGGTATATAACTATAATATATTTAGATCGCCGCGCAGGCGGGTCATTAATTATTGAACATACGATGTTTTATTTTACCATTCGATGTCATCTACGGACATAGGGGCGTCATTGGTGATGATCTCCCTCACCTTGCTGTTTTTCAGCCGTATTACCCTGTCCGCCATAGGCGCTATCGCGGAATTATGGGTGACGAGTATGACCGTCATGCCACGCTCATGGCAGGTGTCCTGCAGCAGTTTCAGTATCATCTTGCCGGTATTGTAGTCAAGCGCGCCGGTAGGCTCATCGCACAGCAGGAGCTTCGGCTTTTTGGCAAGGGCTCTCGCTATCGCCACTCTCTGCTGCTCACCGCCCGACAGCTGTGCCGGAAAGTTGTCAAGTCTCTCTCCGAGCCCCACCTGTCTGAGTATCTCCTCCGCGGGTATGTAGTCCTTGCAGGTCTGCGCCGCAAGTTCAACATTTTCCTTCGCGGTAAGGTTCTGTATCAGATTGTAGAACTGGAATATGAATCCTATCTCATATCTCCGGTAGGTTATAAGTTCTTTCCGGGAATACTTCGCAATATCCCTGCCGTCGATAACGACGCTGCCCTCGTCGATGGTGTCCATTCCCCCGAGCATATTAAGCACGGTGGTTTTTCCGGAGCCGGAAGGTCCCAGCACGATCGCAAGCTCTCCCTTTTCTATATCAAAGGTGATGCCGTCGGAAGCATTTATCGTTATTTCGCCCATTTTGTAGCGCTTATAAACATCGCGCACCGAAACAAAACTCATACTGTGCAGCGGCACTCCTTTCGCGTTTCCGGAAGTTCAGCGTATCACCACATCGCCCTCATCGTTCACGGCAATGGTCCCGGGTCCGGATTTCGTGGTGACAACGAGCTGTGAGTTGTTGATGCGGACCGTGACCCCGGGAAATACCGCACGTTTCAATCTGATGCACAGATCGTTGGTGTTCTCTATCTCATGTTCTATCTCCGCAATGCGGTCATGTGTCTCCTTGATAAGTCCCATGTGACCGAACTTCGCTTTGATCGAACGTTTAAGCATCTCATCTCTCTCAGGCGGCAGCGGAGCTATCTTCTTCTGCTGCTGGAGCGTCGTGCATACAAGTTCAAGCTGCTGAAGCTGTCCCTCATATTCCTTGAGCTTCTTTTTCAGCTCACCGAGTTCCTCAGCGAGTACCGCAACATTTCCGAGCACAACAAGTGTGCGGACATAAGCGTCCGAACCGATATAGTTGACTTCGATATCGGAAAGGCAGGTATATTTTCCGCCCACTATGACGGACTTTCCGCCCGCGACGTTAAGCGGACCGCCGCAGCAGACCGTGCAGCTGATAAAGCTTTGCGCCTTTATCGAGCCGTCACAGGTGACCTCTGAATTCTCGCCGAAATTTACCGAAATATCCCCGTGGGCGGTTATCTTCGAGCTGACAAATCCGAGACGGCAGCTGATATTTCCCTGTGCTTCGAGCACAGCGCCCGTGACGTTGCCTGCTACGCTGATATTTCCCATCGACTTTACGAAAAAGCCTTCGTTGACATTTCCTTTTATGGTTACGTCACCGATAAAATCTATATTTCCGACGGACAGATCGACATCTCCGGATACGACGATCTCCTTGTCCACCACGAAATGATCCTTGTTCCAGCGCAGATTTCCCGGATTTGAAGTCAAAAGATGCTTCCCGTCCTCGCTCATAGTGATGCCGTTGCCGATATTCAGCTTTGCGGGTTTTCCGGGGTACTGCTGTATCACGACGCCGCGTATATCGCGTCCGGGGCTTCCCGGTGTTTCCGGGAATATATCCGCCACAACAACGCCCTGTTCTATATTCTGTATCAGTCCGAGGTCGCGGTAGTCGATATTGCCGAACTCGTCCTCTTTCATCTGCGCACCGCTCCTGCGTTCAAAATGATACACAAGATAGCCGTTCCTGCCGTCAACGGGCGGATCCCCCTTGGCGATCTGCACGCTCATGCTTCCGACTTCAACCGCAGTTTTCACTGCCATATTGTCCACGTTATAGCGAATACCTTTCAGAGCCATATCCTGACGGATTTCCGCTTCCGTTACGGGCTTTCCCCCGTTCTTCGGCGGTTCGATGCTCAGTATCGCGGTCATATATTTATCATCGATGTCTATTTTGAATGTTCCCGGTATCGGATCAGCCATTATGTATCATCTCTTTTCGTAAAGCGGTCATACACCCGTTTTTCGTCTCTGCGGCAAAAAATGAACGGACTATATCAATTTATTATAGCACATTTCGGGAAAGATTTCTACAATTATTTGAAAAATTATTAAATAATGATGTAAAATTTCTCAGGCAGTAATTGAGCATTTTCACAAAACAGCCTTATTATCGCTTCAGATCTTGGTTATCTTCGCAAATGTCGCCGCGAGTTTCTTGGTACCTCCCTCGTCAAAGCTGATCTCCAGCAGGGTATCGGTACCCATGGGCGTTGCATTAAGCACGGTGCCGTCGCCGAATTTCTTGTGGTTTATCCGGTCACCGGGTGTGAACTTCTCATTGCTGGGCGCAGAGCTTCTTGCCTGTGCCGCGGCGCGTTCCTGTAAGTATGTGGACTGCTTTCTTCCGCCGTATGTGCGTTCGGAAAGCTGTGAACCGCTGCCCGAAGAGAGCGGTGTGCGTCTTGTATTGTCTTTCTTTTCCATATATTTCTCCGGTATTTCATCAATAAATCTTGAGGGTTTGTTGCGCTGGGTCTGACCATAGAGCAGTCTTGACTCGGCGTTTGTTATATATAGTCTGCGTTTTGCGCGGGTTATTGCCACATAGCAGAGGCGTCTGTCCTCCTCCAGCTCATACGGGTCTCCGAAACTGCGGTATCCCGGGAATATTCCCTCCTCGGCGCCTATGATGTAAACATTGGTGAATTCCAGACCCTTTGCCGCGTGCATGGTCATAAGCGTTACTTTATCGGTCGAGGTATCGTAGCTGTCGAGATCCGAGATCAGTGCGGCCTGTTCCAGAAAATCGAACAGAGTATGGCTCTCGTTTTCCTGACAGAATGTTATCATAGACGATTTAAGTTCCTGGATATTCTCCAGTCTGCCCATGCCCTCGTCGCCCTGTGTAAGCAGCATATCCTTGTATCCCGACTGTTCGAGGACATCATCGAGGATATCCGTGATCTCCCGTTCGTCGGCTGTATCGATAAGTCCGCGGAACATTGCCGCCACAGGCTGGAGCACCTTGGCTTTCCTGGATACGGAGGCAAACTCGTCGCTGCGCTCCATTACTTCTATCGGGCTGATGCCGAGGACAAGCGATATACGCTCAACTTCCGCCCATGTCGCGTCTCCGATGCTGCGCCTCGGCTCATTGATTATTCTCGCAAGCCGCACGGTATCGAAAGGATTGCTGATAACGCTGAGATAAGCGATCATGTCTCTTATCTCCTTGCGCTCATAGAATCGCGTGCCGCCTACGATCTTATGCGGTATGCCCATTTTGCCGAGCGCAAGCTCTATGCTTCTTGACTGGGCGTTGTTGCGGTACAGCACAGCGTTGTCCGCGTACGAGGTACCCGAATCCTTGTTGTTGAGTATTTCGTTGGCAACGAAAGCGGCTTCCGCCTGTTCGTCCGGAAATCTGATCACCTTTATCTTATCCCCGTCTCCGAGATCCGACCACAGATTTTTGTCCTTGTGCTGTGTGTTGTTGCGGATAACGGCATTTGCAGCATCAAGGATATTGGAAGTGGAGCGGTAGTTCTGTTCGAGCTTTATGACAACACTGTCGAATTCCTTCTCAAATGACAGGATATTTTCAATGGTCGCGCCTCTGAAACGGTAAATGGACTGGTCTTCATCACCGACGACGCACAGGTTCCCGCAGCCGCCCGCCAGCAGCTTTACAAGCTCATACTGTGCGGTATTGGTGTCCTGATACTCGTCAACCATTATGTACTCGAAACGGTTCTGCCAGTATTTCAGCACTTCCGGATCCGCCCGCAGCGCTTCAACGGTCTTCATTATGATATCATCGAAGTCGAGAGCATTTGCCGCTTTCAGACGATTCTGATATTCGCGGTAAACGTCGCGCACCACACCGAGCTGGAAATCAGCCTTGCCGTCCTTTCCCGCCACGGTAAATCTCTCCGGGGTTATCAGCTTATCCTTAGCGCGGGAGATTATATTCATCACATTTTTCGGGTCGAATGTCTTGTCTGAAATGTTCATCGCCTTCAGGACATCTTTGATGATGCGCTTGCTGTCATCGGTGTCATAAATGACGAAGTTGGACTTATACCCTATGCTTTCGATGCTCCTGCGCAGTATTCTGACGCACGCCGAATGGAATGTGGAAGCCCACACCTCCGCGGCAGGGGCATTCATAGCTTCAAGGCGCTCCTTGAGCTCTCCGGCAGCCTTGTTAGTAAATGTAACGGCAAGAATTTTCCACGGAGTTGCCCTGTTATGTCCTACCAGCGCGGACAGTCTCTCCGCGACTTCGGGGGTGTTTTCGTAGGCTCCGTCCGCATATCTGCGGAGGAACTCTGTCTCCTCCTCGATGAGCTGGGGCTCATAAGTACTTGTATATGCGTCGCCGAACAGCAGCAGATTAGCTATGCGGTTGCACAGCACGGTCGTCTTGCCGCTTCCCGCGCCCGCTATTATCAGCACTGCTCCGTCGGTCCTGAATATTGCCTTTTTCTGCATATCATTGGCTCTTGAAAAAAATCTGTCGAGCGCTCTCTTTTTTATCTCCGTATAATCCATAGATCTCCTTTCGCTATATAGGGGCTCTTACGCCGGAAACGACGCTCCCCCGCAAACAATACAAACCTTACGCGCATTTCTGCGCGTAAGGCTGATAGTATTTATCTGTATTTCTGTTTATTCGTCGCTGCCCGATACCTGCGGTACATAAGACGGTACCGACACGGCACTGCTGCCGGACGATGCGGGCTTTCCGCTGTCGGATATCGAAACGAACGGATTGATGCCGTCGCTCATGACCTGCGGAAGTTCGCCGTCCCACTTCTGGATCTTGTAGTAGTCGATGTAGTTCGGGCTGTTGGCAAGCTGTTCCTCGATAAGGGAGATAGCCTTGGCTTCCGCCTCCGCGATAGCTACCTGACTGTCGGCGTCCGCCTTTGCGGCAATAACTATCTGCTTTGCCTCCTCTTCCTTCTCACGGGTCTTGTTCTCCATTTTGAGAGCGTCCTGCGCCGCTATGACCTTTTCCTGAATGGAAGCCTCGAACGCGGGATCAAAGTCAAGGTTCTCGATAGCGAATGCCGTTACTATGATACCGTAGGGGTTCAGCACCTCTGTAAGCTCATTCTGAATGGTGGACTGCACCTCCGAACGGGTCTGTACAAGGTCTTCCGCTTTCACCTTACCGATAGCGTCCTTCGCAATTTTTGCGACATTAGGAACGAGCAGCTTGTTCTCGACGTTCGAGATGCCTGTCTCACGGATAATATTCGAGAGCATGGCGCTCGAATAACGGTAATTGAGCTTTAGCTGGAGGTTCTGAACGCTCTGCGTATCGCTTGTATATGCGTTCGCGTTCACGGAATAGATCTGGTCACGGATATCCACCTGGTCTATCTCCTCTATAAATGGTATGCGGAAATTCAGACCCGCCTGAAGATTGTCTTCGATGATCCTTCCGAACTGATATTTCACTCCTATGAAACCTTCGTTCACTATAGTAAAGCAGTTGAAAACAACGGCGAGGAGTATAATGATTATAACAACGGCTAATACGATACCGCCGGTCTTCTTTCCGGAGTCACCGCTTTTCGGAGCGGCAGCCTTGCCTGCGTCTGTAAATTTGAATTCAGCCATAATTGTTTCCTTTCCAGTTGAATGCCAGGTTTTTAGTAAATGTCATTTACTGTATTTATATAATAGCATATTTTTATTTACTTGTCAATACCTTTTATGTAAATTTTATTTACATTTTTTCTATTCCGGCTCATACTGCCTTGCTGCCGATGAGGTCGGAGTACTCGTCCCTGATCTCTACTTCCGGAACAGCGATCCTGTCCTTGTTCTTTATCTTCTTGAGAGCCGCGGTAAGCATCAGCTTTATGCGGTTTATCTGGTTTACCTCGGACGCGCCGGGATCGTAGTCAACCGCAATAATATTGGACTCCGGATTGCGTCTGCGCAGCTCTCCGATAACACCTTTTCCCGTAACGTGATTCGGCAGGCAGGCAAACGGCTGCATACAAATAATATTGGTAACGCCGCTTTCAAGCAGTTCCAGCATTTCTGCCGACAGGAACCAGCCCTCACCCGCTATATTGCAGGTGGAAACTATACCGTCAACCAGCTTGCGCATTTCGGAGATCGGAGTAAATCCGCCGAACTTGGTGCCTTTTATAGCATCGATGAACGGCTTTTCAAGGCGCTCGAACAGCTTTATAGCTTCATTGCTGAAGAAGTATCTCGCGCCGCCCACGGTAAGGAATTCCTTGCGGGAGTTCGCGTGGTCGCAGAAGAAGTAGATGAATCCCATGAGATCGGGAACTACCGCCTCGGCGCCCTCGGATTCGAGAAATCCCACGACATCATTGTTCGCTGCGGGACTGTACTTTACAAGTATCTCACCCACCACGCCGACACGCGGCTTCTCGATATCATAGACCGGAAGATCACCGAATTCCCTGACCATATTGGTTATGTTCTCGCGGAAACGTCTGAAGCTGATATGCTTCAGATCGGCCTTGATCTTCTCGTTCCACTTCTCATACAGCTTATTGGCGCTGCCTTTTTCTATCTCATAGGGACGCACTCTGTACAGACAGCGGCATATCGCATCTCCGTAGATGACCCCCATGAACGCTCTTATCGCAAGTCCGGGAGTTATCTTAAAGCCGGGCTGCTTCTCGAAACCGTTGAAGTTCAGCGACAGCAGCGGCGTATCTCCGTAACCGCCGTCCGCAAGAGCCTTCTTTATCATACTGATATAGTTGGTGGCTCTGCACGCGCCGCCGGTCTGGGTTATCAGCAGAGCCGTGCGGTCAAGGTCGTACTTGCCGCTCTCCAGTGCGTTCATCAGCTGTCCCACCGTAAGGATCGACGGATAGCACGCGTCGTTGTTTACATATTTGAGTCCCGTATCGACTATCTTCTTGGAATAGTCTTTCAGGACGACGAAATCAAATCCCGAATATCTGAATGCCGCCTCGATGATGTCGAAGTGATACGGCGCCATCTGCGGCGCAAGTATCGTATAGCGCTTTTTCATTTCCTTCGTGAATACGGGCTGACGCTTATAGCCGGTGTATTTCTTGTCCGACACATAACCGCTGCGCTCACGCTCTTCCATTACCGAGATCAGCGAACGGAGCCTTATGCGCGCCGCGCCGAGGTTATTCACTTCGTCTATCTTGAGCAGGGTGTACATTCTTCCGCTTCCCTGGAGTATCTCCTGCACTTCATCGGTAGTCACCGCGTCGATACCGCAGCCGAAGCTGTTGAGCTGCACAAGTTCGAGATCCTTACGTGTGGAAACGAAGGCTGCCGCGTTGTACAGCCTGTTATGGTACATCCACTGGTCAACGACGCGTATCGGTCTCGGAAGATCACCGAGGTCCGCAACGCTGTCCTCTGTAAGCACCGCGTAGCCGTAGCCGTTGATCATCTCCGGTATGCCGTGGTTGATCTCCGGATCAACGTGGTAGGGTCTGCCCGCAAGAACTATGCCCTTCTTGCCTTCCTTTTCAAGAAGGTCGAGTATGCGTCTGCCTTCTTTGCGCACATCGGCTTTGAACGCAGCGTCCTCGGCGTAGGCTTTCGCAAGAGCCGCGCCCAGCTCCTCGCCGCTGAATCCGAGGGGCGAAAATTCCTCTACTATCCGGCGTGTCATTGCCTTTTTGTCGTATATCGGCAGGAACGGATTCATAAATTTCACGTCATGGTCGCGCAGTCTCGGAACGGAGTTCTTTATAACTTCGCTGTAGGTTGCGACAACAGGGCAGTTGTAGTGGTTGTCGCCCTTGCCGCCGTTATCCATTTCGTAAGTCAGTGAGGGGTAGAATATGAAATCCGCGCCGTTGTTGAGCAGCCACTCGATATGACCGTGAGCAAGTTTTGCGGGGTAGCAGACGGACTCGGAAGGCATCGTCTCGATACCCATATCATAGATATCGCGGGAAGACTTGGGCGACAGCAGCACGCTGTAGCCCAGATCGGTAAGGAATGTGAACCAGAACGGGTAGTTCTCGTACATTCCGAGGACTCTCGGGATCCCCACGACACCGTGCTTTGCCTCTTCCTTCGGGATAGGCTTATAGTGCGCAAACAGGCGCTTGTATTTGAAATCGTACATATTGGGCAGAGTCGCCTTGCCGGCACCGGTACCCGCTCCGCGCTCGCAGCGGTTGTTGGTGATGAACCGCTTGCCGTCGGAGAATTTGCTTATAGTAAGCAGGCAGTTGTTGGAGCATTTTCCGCAGCGTGCCGTGGATTTCTGAATGGTGAAATTTTCGAGCTTCTCAAGCGGAGATATGGTGGAACCCTCGCCGTCGTCGCGCTGCATTGCCACAAGTGCGCTTCCGTAGGCGCCCATGAGTCCCGCCTTATCGGGGCGTACTACTTCTCTGCCGCAGGTAAGCTCGAACGCGCGGAGTACGGAAGCATTCATGAATGTGCCGCCCTGCACAATTATCTTCTCACCCATTGCCTGCGGGTCACGTATCTTTATGACCTTGAACAGTGCGTTCTTTACTACGGAATAGCTCAGACCCGCGGAAATATCCGCAACGGACGCGCCCTCTTTCTGCGCCTGCTTCACACGGCTGTTCATGAACACCGTGCAGCGGGATCCGAGATCTACGGGATGCTCCGCCTCAAGGCCGATAGTCGCGAACTCACGGCTGGTCATACCGAGGGCTGCCGCGAAATTCTCAATGAACGAACCGCAGCCGGAGGAGCAGGCTTCGTTCAGCAGAATGCTCTCGATCTCGCCGTTCTTGACGCGCATGCACTTCATATCCTGTCCGCCGATATCAAGAATGAACTCCACGCCCGGAAGTATCTTCTCGGCGGCTTTGTAGTGCGCCATTGTCTCTATCTCGCCGTAGTCCACGCCGAGCGCTGCTTTTATCAGATGCTCGCCGTAGCCTGTGGCAGTGGCTTTTGCAATATATGCCCCCTCCGGCATCTGCGAGTATATCTCTTTCAGTATGCCTATGACCGATCTCAGCGGGTCACCGAGGTTATTATTGTAGAAGGAGTATAGTATCTCCGCATTTTCATTGATAAGGCACGCCTTTGTGGTGGTGGAGCCTGCGTCTATGCCGAGATAGCATTTTCCTGTATGTTTTGCGAAGTCGGCAGTGGGTATCTTGTTCTGTGAATGGCGATCAAGGAATTTCTGTTTTTCCTCTTCGCTCTCAAACAGAGGGGCAAGTCTCTCGACTTCATGCACCTGAACACTGCCGAGGGCTGCTATCTTCTCTTTGAGCTCCTCCACGCTCACCTCGCCGCGGTTGTCCGCAAGAGCCGCGCCGGTCGCAACGAACAGGTTCGCGTCAGGAGGGAATATAACGTCCTCCGGGGCAAGATCAAGCGTTTCGATGAAGCGTTTTCTCAGTTCCGACAGATAGAACAGCGGACCGCCGAGGAACGCTACCTTGCCGCGTATCGGCTTTCCGCACGCGAGACCGCTTATGGTCTGGTTTACGACAGACTGGAAAATTGAAGCCGCCACATCGGATTTTTTTGCGCCGTCGTTGAGCAGAGGCTGTATATCGCTCTTTGCGAACACTCCGCAACGGGAAGCTATGGGGTATATCGTCTCATAGTCCTTTGCAAGCTCGTTCAGACCGGTGATATCCGTATTCAGCAGTGCCGCCATCTGGTCGATGAACGCGCCGGTGCCGCCTGCGCAGGAACCGTTCATTCTCTGTTCGATGCCGCCGCGCAGATATGTGATCTTCGCGTCCTCGCCGCCAAGCTCGATAGCAACATCTGTTTCGGGTATCAGGGCTTCGATAGCCACAGCGCCCGCTTCTACCTCCTGAATGAAAGGTATGCCGAGCCATTTTGCGGCGTTTATGCCCCCGGAACCTGTTACCGCCGCTGTTATCTCCTTGTCGTCGATCTTTTCGAGACCGCCCAGCAGCACTTCCGCGAGTGTTTTCTTTATATCCGAATAGTGTCTCTGATAATTTTTATATACAAATTCGTTATTGTCGTCGATAACGGCGATCTTTACCGTTGTGGAGCCGACATCAAGACCTATATGGTACATACTTATCACCTTTTATATATGTTCTTACTTTCCGTGTGCGTTTCGACCGGCACACATATACATTGTTTATTATACTACAAAAAATTTTTTTTTGCAATGCTTTTCCGATATTTTTTTATAGTATATACTGCCATTTCCGACTGATATATACAATGTGCATAACAAATATATTAAAAAAGCAACAATATTTGTACACATAGTACCTTGCAAAACATAATAGCTTGTGGTATAATACAAATATGCAAGGTACCTTGTGATACAAAATACCTTGCAAATACAAGCGAGAGGAGCAGGAAAATGCAGACGCAGCTTAAACGAGGTACCCTCGAAATGTGTGTGCTGACGATACTCTGCCGGGGAGACCGATACGGGTACGAACTGGTCAACATAATCTCAGACGCAATGCACATAACCGAGGGAACGATATATCCGCTGATGAAACGTCTCAAGGACAGCGGAAGCATAGATTCCTACATCGTGGAATCCCAGGAAGGACCGCCGAGGAAGTATTACAGGATCACCGACAGCGGAAGAGGGATACAAAAAGAACAGGAGACCGAATGGCGCAGCTTTGCCGCCGCGGTAAACCGCCTGATAGACGGGGAGGAGAACGGGCAATGACTTACAATACAAAGACCGAGTTCCTGACAGGACTCCGGGAGACACTTGAAAGAAACGGTATCGGAATAAATGATATCCGCGATATCCTGAGCGACTTCCGCCAGCATTTTGAGGACGGTGCCGCGTCGGGAGAGTCCGAAGCGGACGTATGCGCAAAACTCGGAGATGTAGATGAGATCGTCCGGCAGTATATAAGCGATAACCCAACTCATACAACGACTTCGGGAAGTATGCCGGAAGCAAGCGGATTCGGAGCGGAGGGCGCACCCGAACAGCCGTACAGCCAGCCGAGATACGCGGAACCCGTAAATCAGGGTCCTCATGCCGACGGCGGAAAGATAGCCGGCGTTATCTGTCTCGACATCTTCCTTTACTCATGGGCTCTCCCCACACTGCTCAGCCTGATAGTCGCTCTGTACAGTGTGGCTGCCGCCTTCTCGGCGACAGGGATATCACTGTTCGCGGCAGGACTGATATCCGTCGGGATCGATCTCGGCGGCATACTGATGACCGGATTCGCACCCCTGTCGATAGCTGCGCTCGGAGTGATGTTCATAGGCTTCGGAGGAATGCTCGTCATCGCTTCGATCGGAGCTACAAAGGGATTCATAAACCTTATCATCGCGATCATAAACCAGCATTCCAGAGCGTTCGCAGGAAAAAATGTGGCACAGAAGATAGGTAAAAGAAACAGGGAGGTGGCATACTGATGAGCAAACTCGGAAAAGCCCTTCTGATATTCGGACTCATAGCTTTCACAGGAGCTGTCCTGTTCGGGATCAGCGTGGCAGCATTCGGCGTTAAGAACGCCGACTACGGCATAAGCATCGGAAACACAAACATACCATTCTTTAATATAGGAGGATTTAACATGAGCGCATTCATACCGGGAGACGCAGGAATCCATTTCGTTGACGGGACCGATCTCAACGGCGGAGCAACAAGGATCAACGAGGATTTTGAGACAAACAGGGAATACACATATACTTTCGACGCATCACAGCTCACTTCCGTGGAGATCGGTCTTGCAAGCTGCAAAGCAGGGATCGTATGCTCCGGGAGCAGCAAAGCGGAAATACGCTACACGACCGGAACAATGAAGGTAAACTTCTCTGCCGTGATGAGCAATGACACCCTTACCATTACGGAAAAGCCCGGATCATGGTTCAATCTCGGAGGCTTCAAAAGCTCGGAACTTACGCTCAGTCTGCCGAAGAAACAGTATGAATCCCTCAAGCTCGATCTTGCTTCCGGCAGCATAAACGGCTCGGATCTCACCGCGGACAGCCTTAAAGCGGAGGTCGCAAGCGGTTCTGTGGAGCTTGGAGTATTCGCGGATAACATCGACTGCAATATAGCTTCCGGCAAGATGATACTTACAAACTGCACTGATAAAACCGCAAACGGTATTGATATAGATGCGGCTTCCGGCAGCGTAACAATGAACGGATTCAAAGCCGACAGCACGAACATAGACCTTGCAAGCGGCAGCGTCACCCTCGGCGGTATCTCCGGCACAGTCGATGCGGATCTTGCTTCCGGAAAGGTGACTCTCGTTTACGCCGAATGGAACGACGACCTGAACATCAACCTCATGAGCGGTAAGGCAGATGTTACGCTCCCCGAAGGTTCCGGAGCCGATGTGAACTTCGAGAAGGCGTCCGGCAGCATAAACATTTCCCTCGACGGGGAGAACGTATCTCTCAGCAAGAACGGAAGTACCACTGTCGGCGGCAGCAACGTACAGAATGTCAAGGCTCATACAATGAGCGGAAGTATTTCGATACATAACTGAGCCGCCCAATGAGATACAGCAGACTGTTCTACGGTATATGCTCCGCAGTTCTTCTGGCTGCGGAAATACTGATCGGCTTGTTCGCAACCGGTTT
>CAMVGH010000007.1 GCA_947166945.1 uncultured Clostridia bacterium | reverse complement strand
GTCTTTTTGACGCCCTCTGCCATAGCATAGTCAAAATTCGGTATAGACTGACCTCCGTGCTGGTCGTTCTGATTGGACTGGATAGCAATGCAGGCGAGTGCGGAGTAACTGCCTATGCTGTTTGGTTCGCGAAGGAAACCGTGTCCGGTGGAAAATCCGTCCTTGAACAGTTTGAGCAGATCTATCTGGCAGCAGGTAGTGGTAAGCGCGAGGAAGTCAAGGTCATGTATCTGTATATCTCCCTCGATATGAGCTTTGGAATGTTCGGGAGCGAGCACATACATCTCATTGAACTGCTTTGCGCCTTCGGAACCGTATTTGAGCATGGTACCCATAGCGGTATCGCCGTCGATATTTGCGTTTTCACGTTTTATATCGCAGTCCTCGGCGGACTTGAAAGTAAGGTCCTCATATATTTTCATAAGAGATGTATTCATCTCACGGATACGTGTCCTGTCGGATCTGTATAAAATATACGCTTTTGCGGTTTTTGCATGACCGTTCTCGACAAGAACTTTTTCTACTGTATCCTGTACCTGTTCGACGGTCGGGATATTCTCGCCGTCGAACTCTTTTTCAAGTTCTTTACAGACTGTCTCGGCAAGCGCGAGTGCTGAATTATAGTCCTTTCCTCCCACCGCATTGGCAGCTTTGTAGATAGCGTCGGCTATTTTCTGGATATTGAATGGCGCTGTACGTCCGTCTCTTTTACGGATCTTTGTGATCATTTTCCGGTCTCCTCCCGATACATAATATTACATATCTGACCACTATATATTGTGGTTGCGTATAATAACGCGAACAATATATATTATATTGCTATCTTTGTGATTTGTCAATATGAACAAGTAATATTTTCTTTGTTCACGGAGAATAATAAAGTGTACACAGAGAGACAAAAAGAAAACGTGCATCTCCCGAAAGGGAAGTGCACGTGTATCTCTGAAATGAAGTTTATGCGTTAGCGTTCTTAGCAAGTCTCGACTTGATCCTTGCAGCCTTGTTCTTGTGGATATAGCCCTTGCCCGCAGCCTTATCGAGAGCAATAGTTGCACTCTTGACTGCCTCGGGAGCTGCACCTTCAGCTCTTGCCTTCTTGAGAACTGTCTTTAACTCGGATTTTGCAGCCTTATTGCGCTCATTTCTTACCTTTGTTACCAGTACTCTTTTCTTTGCGGATTTGATATTCGGCACTTTGTTTGCACCTCCTTAAATTAATAGCATATTTACAATACATCATATTATATCACAGCTTTCCAAAAAAAGCAATAGTTTTTTTGAAATTTTTTGAAATTTTTTAAGGAGAAAAATATATATGCGAAGATCCGATCTTATATATGAAGCGGCAGAGCTCAGAGATATGGAAGAGTCCTCTTTCGCACGCAGCGGGGAGATCCACGGAACCCGCTTTCATGAAGTAACGGCGGCAGAACACCGGGAAGGGATCTCAGCCGGACGGTATGTTACCCTGTTCACACAGCAGGGTGATGTACGGAAATGTCTCACAGATCTTCTACGGACGTTTATTCCGGAAGGCAGTGTTCTTGTTGCCGGTCTCGGTAATGAGAATATATGTTCCGACAGCCTCGGACCGAAGTCTCTGAGATACATTCCTGCCACGGCTCATCTTTCCGGACATAGGGATTTCAAAGAGCTTGGCATGAGAAAAGTATTTGTTCTTGAAACCGGCGTTACAGGAAAAACAGGCATGGAGAGCCGGGATCGTATATCATGCATAGCCGGATATATCCACGCCTGTTCCGTGATCGCGATAGACAGCCTTGCGTGTGCAGAGACCGACAGATTATGCACAACTATACAGATCACAGATACGGGTATATCTCCTGGAAGCGGTGTGGGAAATGACCGCGAAGCACTGAACAGAGATACGGTCGGCGTACCTGTCATAGCGATCGGGGTACCGACTGTAATTGATCTTGACAGTATGACCGGAGCGGAAACACAAAGCGGGCTTATGGTCACACCGCGAAATATCGACATTGAAACCGGAAGACTGGCGGAAGTTATAGGAACAGCAGTAAGCTGCGCATTGAATCCGGGATTGTCGGAAGAGGAACTCCGTTCGCTGATCCTGCTTTAAATATAGCTGATATAATCATATTTCCGGACAAACCCGAATAAAATTATGACAGATGATTTTGTTCGGGAGATGATGAAATATGCGAGTGATCGGAACATCTGTCCGCCGTAAGATAGCGGCAATTGCGGCAGCATCGGCTGTATCTGCGGCTCCGCTGGGACTTGTAGCTGTTTTCGGCTCCGGTGTCGGACATGACAGGGATACGATAGGAACATTTCCGGCTGTTGAAAATATGAACGAATGTGCGGAGAATATTCTTTATATTGCCGGGCCGGAACAGGAAACTACCGTACCGGCTGTGACCGCTATTCCTGTTCCTGAGGCGGAGCCGGAACAGTCTGTCGAGCCGGAGGAAGTGACAGTTCCGGATATAAATTACAGGCTTACGCTGAACATGAACGATACCTCTGAAGATCTTTCTGTCTATACCGTTCACAGCGGGAAAGTTGCGGAAGAACACTTAGGACGCGGGAACGGTCCGGAATACATATCACTCCCGGGCGGCGGACAGGTTCGTAACTGTACTGATATTCCCGCGGAAGATGTTGAATATGAAAGTACCGTAGCAAGCGGACTGTCTGTCGGGCAGTATTCAGACGAACCGCAGATACTTATAATGCATACCCATACTTCGGAAAGCTATGAGCCGTATGATAAGGACTGGTACGACGCGAGCTATACCAGCAGATCTCTCTCTCCGGACAACAGTGTGGTCGCTGTGGGCGAAGCGATAGCAGAGCAGCTTGCCGGAGCAGGTATTTCTGTTATACATGACTGCACGGTATATGATGTACCTTACACCGGCGCATACACAAGAAGTCTTGATTCGGTTGTGGGACTGCTTTCGGAATACCCGTCCATAAAGGCGGTATTCGATGTTCACAGGGACGCGATAGAGTACGCGGACGGTACCCGGGTCAGTGCTGTATCTGAGATAAACGGAAGAAAAGCCGCGCAGTTCATGATGATCTGCGCGGCTGATGACGGGAATTATGACGTTCCGGATTTTATCGACAATTTTCATTTTGCCTGTGAGATACAGCAGGAAGCGGAGAAACTGTATCCGACTCTTACCCGTCCTGTACTGTTCCAGTACTGCCAGTACAACCAGCAGGTATCGAAAGGTGCGCTGCTGATCGAAGTCGGCTCTCACGGAAATTCCATAGATCAGGCGGTTTATACCGGAGAGCTGATAGGCAAAACCCTTGTTTCGCTGTTTACGGGAAAAGCGCCGGCAGAGCCTGAAGCTGTGCCGACGCTTGCGAGAGTGCCTTTGTATTTTCTTGACAGAATTGTTTAATGATTATTTCTTGCTGTCGTTTTCCCTTATCGTATTGTGTTTGATCTTGCCGCTGATAGTTTTCGGAAGCTCGTCAACGAATTCGATAAGTCTCGGATATTTATAAGGCGCGGTATTTTTCTTTACATAGTTCTGAAGTTCTTTTGCGAGTTCGTCGCTCGCTGTATATCCCTTTGCGAGTACGATAGTAGCTTTTACGAGGATACCTCTCACGCCGTTGGGGTCGGGAGCGCCGGTGACCGCACATTCAAGCACGGACGGGTGCTGTATGAGAACGCTTTCTATCTCGAACGGCCCTATGCGGTAGCCGCTGGACTTGATGATATCGTCATTTCTGCCGACATACCAATAATAGCCGTCCTCGTCTCTCCATGCGGTGTCTCCTGTGTGGTAGATACCGTCATGCCACGCCGCGTTTGTTTTTTCTTCGTCCTTGTAGTAGCAGAGGAAAAGTCCCTCGGTTCCTTTTTCGCCCCTGATAACTATTTCGCCGGTTTCGCCGTTCGGTACCGGGTTTCCGTTCTCGTCAACAAGATCTACATTGTACAGGGGAGTAGGCTTGCCCATAGAACCGGGCTTCGGGGTCATACCGGGCAGGTTCGCAAGGGCAGCGGTAGTTTCCGTCTGTCCGAAAGCCTCCATAAGTTTCAGACCTGTGAATTCCAGCCAGCGGTTGAATACCTCCGGGTTGAGGGCTTCGCCAGCGATACAGCTGTATTTCAGGTTAGAGAGGTCGTAGTCTTTCAGCCCTTCCTTGATGAAGAAGCGGTACATGGTAGGCGGAGCGCAGAGTGAGGTGATCTTGAAATCCTGTATTATGCGGAGTACGTCCGCGGGTACAAATCTGTCGAAGTCATAGACAAATACGCAGGAGCCGAGTGACATCTGTCCGTAGAGCTTGCCCCATGCGGCTTTGCCCCAACCTGTATCGGAGATCGTGAGATGAAGTCCGTCCGGCTGTACATTCTGCCAGAGAGCGGTCTGTATGTGCCAGAGCGCGTATTTATGGCAGTGCGCTGCCATTTTTGGATATCCCGAAGTGCCGGAAGAGAAGTATATCAGCATCATTTCTGTGCATTTTGTGGGTACGCGCTCCATGGTTTTCGGCTGATTTACGATCTCCTCGTCAAAGTTTATCCAGCCCTCTTTGCTGCCGTTTGCAACAAATTTTTTCAATGTGATGCCGAGTTCCTTTTCGGCTTCATCGACATAGTTTTCGATATCTGGGTTGTATCCGGTCGCTATGATGCCTTTGACATCTGCGCTCTTGAAACGATAAGTGAAATCATGTGTGGTGAGCAGGTGAGTAGCCGGAATGACCACTGCGCCGAGCTTTATAAGACCGATGATAGCATACCAGAACTGGTAGTTTCTTTTAAGTACCAGCATCACCTTGTCACCTTTTTTGATGCCATAGGAAGCGAACAGATTTGCCGCCTGAGTCGAAAGCTCCTAAAGCTGTCTATATGAAAATCTTGTTACTTTTTCGTCAAGGCTCACATGCAGGAGAGCGGGTCTGTCTGGATCGAGCTCACCGAATTTGTCGATGATATCATATCCGAAATTATAGTTTTCGGGGCAGTGTATCTCAAACTTATTGAGTATCCCGTTTTCGTCATATCCTTCGGTGACGAATTTTTTATAGTAATCTTTTACCTGTTCCATTTTATTCTTTTGTTCCTTTCATTGATGAAGACCGGATTATATGAGTATAGCGAGGAAGTCGCAGTCACCCTCGATAGCGATCATTCCGTGAGGATTGGAACTGTCGAAATATACACAGTCGCCCTCATTCAGTATCTCGGTGTTGTTGTTGATGACAAATTTGAGCTTTCCTCTGATAATGAAATCCATTTCCTGACCTTCATGAACGGACATGTGTATAGGCTTCTTCTGGTCGGGTTCAAAGGGAGCGTGGACCATAATGGGTTCGATCTTCTTCTTCTTGAAAAGGTATGCCATGTGCTGGTAGGTAAATCCGATACGCCTTTCGATCGGAAGTCCCTCGCCGTTTCTGACAAGTGAGTAGGTGGCAAGGGTAGGGGAGGAGCCTGTAAGCAGTTCGATCATCTCGATGCCCATAGCTTCCGCGCACTTGTCAAGTACAGACAAGGAAAGATCTTTTTCACCGTTTTCGCAGGCAATATATTCTTCCTCCGTAATTCGTGCGGCCGCCGCCATATCCTTTGTTGAAATTTCGAGAGACTCTCTGGTAGCTCTCAGCCGTGAGGACACCTCTTTGATGTCATACTTCATACAAAAACCTCCTTATATGAAATAATAATATTTACAGCACTTTACTGTGTAATAACTGTAAAGTGCGGAGTTGTTAAAGTGTATCACAAATCAACTTATTTTGCAATAGCAGGAGTAAAATTTCATTATTTTTTCACATTTTTGCATATCCCGCTGAGGCAGCACGAAGCGCACTGCGGTCTGCGTGCGATGCAGACGAGCCGCCCGTGCCAGACGAGCCTGTGACACATAAGTATGCCTTCCTCCGGCGGTATGAGGGCTGCGAGTTCTTTTTCGACCTTTCCCGCGTCCTTTGTATCGGTGAGCCCGATAAGATTGGTTATCCTTATAACGTGTGTATCGCATACGATAGCCGGTTTTCCGTACAGGTCACCCACCATGAGGTTAGCGGTTTTTCTGCCTACTCCGGGGAGAGTGGTGAGTTCTTCGATCGTGTCGGGGACAACTCCGCCGAAACGATCACGAAGCTCTTTGCACATCAGTGAGATATCGTTTGCCTTTGTATGATATAGCCCGCAGCTCTTTATATATTCTTCGATCTCCGGAACTTCCGCTTCAGCAAAGGCGTCAATGGTGGGAAATCTTTCAAATAAAGCCGGTGTCACCATATTTACCCGCTTGTCTGTACACTGCGCGGAAAGTCTTGTGGCGATAAGAAGCTCATGGGGCTTCTGATATGTAAGTGCGCACCTTACATCGGGGTATTCATTCCGAAGCAGCCCGATCATCTGTGCGGCACGCTGTTTTTTATTCATACATTTCTCCTTAAAGCAGCGGGGAGAGTATCTTCAGCACCGAACGAAGCGCTCTTCTGTTCACGCTGATGTTTTCACATGAGTCAAGCGAGATAGCCTCCGACTGTGCCAGTGAGTTGAGAAAAGAATCTCTCGCCTGAGTAACGGCTCTGGATTTATACATCCATACACCGTTTTCAAAATGCAGGTAAAAGCTTCTGTAATCGAAGTTGCACGTACCTACGATAGCGGTAGCGTCGTCACTGATGATCATTTTTGTGTGGATAAATCCCGGTATGAATTCGTAGATCTCAACGCCGCTTTCTATAAGGCTCTTGTAATTTGCCTGTGTAAGCTCGAAGATTATCTTCTTATCCGGAGTATGCGGGGTTATGATCCTGACCGTTATCCCGCTTTTTGCGGCGCGTATCAGGCATTTCTCCATATTTTCATCGAGGATCAGGTACGGGGTGCAGATATATACATATTTTTTTGCATTGTTTATGATGTTTATATAAGCATTTTCATGAATAAGTCCCCGGAACAGCGGCTCATCGGAGAACGGTATCACAAATCCGTCATTTTTTGACTGGTATTTCACGATATACTTGTTGTAATCCTGTTTTTCTCCGGTAACAAAGTACCACATCTCCAGATACAGTACGACCACCTTTTTTACTGCGTCACCGTCGAGCTTGACGCAGGAATCCTCCCAGAAACCGAAACGCTCTTTTCGGTTGATGTATTCGTCCGCTATATTTATGCCGCCGGTAAATGCGATCTTTCCGTCGATAATGGCGAATTTACGGTGATCGCGGTAGTTCATGAAGCGGTCAAGGGAGGGCTTGTATGGGTTGAAGACCACTGTTTTTATGCCGTATGTCGCCATAAGCTGCGGAAATTCCACAGGAAGCAGGTTAATGGTCCCGATATCGTCATACATAAGCCGCACTTCCACTCCTGCCGCGGCTTTTGCCTTGAGTATCTCAAAGATGCGCTGCCACATAACCCCGTCTCCGATGATGAAATATTCGAGGAATATGAAATGTTCGGCTTTTTCAAGCTCGGCAACGAGATCTTCAAAGAAAAGAGAACCGGGGTTCAGGAATTTCGTCTGTGTAAACGCATATATATTGCTGCGTGAATTGTTGATGATATAGCTTGCTTCACGCTTTAGGTGCGCATTTTTTTCGCCTATCATCTCCAGCAGCTCATTGTCGGCGGTTATGATGCCCGACGAGCTTTCAACGGCAGTACGAAGTTTTTCTGTGTTTTTCTTGTTCAGATGTGTGCGCCCGAACATAATATACAGCAATGCGCCTCCTACCGGGAAACAAAGTACCGGTATGAGCCATGCGATCTTGAAGTCCGGGTTATTGTTCCTGTTTGCGATGACTATTGCGATAAAGAAGCTCAGCACTTCAAAGAAAAGGTACAGCGGAATATAGTAGGTGGAGAGAAATATTATCGGCAGAACGATAACGCATATTTCAATGAGTATAAAAATGCTTACCATGAACAATCTGCTGGATATTATCTTACCGAATCTGCTCATTTATCCTACTCCTTTCATTGAACTCGTTAAAAACATATTATAACACATTTTATATGATTTTTCAAGTGGTTTTGTCAATTAAACCGATGCGCGGAAAAAAATAACTGAAATGACAGGATAAAAGTATGTTTACCGTGTTGACAAATGACATACAAGAATGTATAATAAATAGGTATAAATATATCTGAACATAAGAAGGAGTTTTTTATGCAGGTTTCTGATTATCTGCTGTCATTGATAGACAGCGCAGTCGGAGGAATGACACTGGTTGTCGTCCTTGTCTCGGTCGTATTCCTTGTTCTGGGGTTTGTAATGCTCATCAAAGGCGCCGATATGTTTGTTGACGGAGCCTCAAAGGTAGCATTGAAGCTGAAGGTGCCGCTGATAGTCGTAGGTCTTACGATCGTTGCTTTCGGAACGAGCGCCCCCGAAGCTGCCATAAGCATTACATCGGCATGTCAGGACAATGCCGGTATTTCGGTAGGAAACGTCATAGGCAGCAATATTATGAACATACTGATAATTCTTGGTATTTCGTCACTTTTTGCGGTGCTTCCGGTAAAGAATACCACATTCAGGTATGAGATACCGTTTGTAATAGCTATCTCAGTAATACTTCTCCTGCTCGGACTTGACGGGAATATAAGCAAGCTGGACGCGGTTATACTGCTGGTATTATTTGCTGCGTTTTTTGTATATCTTATATTGCTGTCAAAAAAGGGGGACAGCAGCGCCGGTGACGATGTTGCGCAGCTTACCGAGAAAGATACTGTTCCCAAAATGATATTGTTTATATTACTCGGACTTGTTCTCATAGTTTTCGGAAGTGATTTCACAGTAACAGGAGCCTCGAAGATCGCAGAACTGATCGGGGTCGATTCGCGCCTTATCGGACTTACGATAGTTGCGTTCGGTACATCGCTGCCGGAACTTGTGACAAGTATCACTGCCGCTAAGAAGAACGCGGTTGATATCGCCATAGGCAACATTATCGGAAGCAACATTTTCAATATCCTGTTTGTCGCGGGTCTTGCGGGTATATGCTCACCCAACCCGATCGGATTTGAACCCAGCTTCATAATAGACGCGTGTGTTGCCATATTTGCAGCCGTACTGCTTTGGCTTTGCGTATTCAAGGATAAAAAGCTGACAAAAGTCGGCGGTATAATTATGATACTCTGCTACGCGGCATATTTCGTGTATCTGCTGTTACAGCCGATGCTTCTCGCAAAATAGTAATTTTCACCGACAGCCCCGATTTTACATGGAGGTAACGATGAACGAAGAGATAAATACGACCGATATTCCGGAAGAGGATATATATACGTACGAGGCAGATGATGAACCTGTAAAGGACCGTGATCTTTACAGTGATTTTACCGGCGAAGTTTTGTCCGGGACCTGTAAGAAAGAAACTACGGTTTCATCCGGAAAGTCTGAACCTGTCAGTTCCCCGGACGCAGCCGGATCCGTACCGGCTCAGGCTCAGGAGCCGCAGTCTTCGGAACAGCACAGCGCTCAGCAGCCGGAGAACGAAGAATATGAAGTTTCGGGGTCTCCGATGCACCTTAAAGTTCACAGGATCTATTTTGTGAATACCGTCATCTCCATGATAACACTATGTATGACTGCCGCCGCGGTATTTACCGGCTATGCGTACATACACAATCTCGAACAGCAGCTCGGACTTGAGTGTGACCGGATCGCGGATCTTGAAGAAAAGGAAGCGTCCGACAAAGGTACGGCCGAAGGTGAGTATGTTGACGCTGTAAGTCTTATAGATGAGGAAGCCGTATATGAGCCGGATACCCCTGTCTCCGATATGGTGGAGATAGATAAGGGAAAGATTCTTACATACGATTCGTATGTCGGTTATTCCTGGTTCCCGGTGTTGTCGGGAATAAAGACAAATCAGTATAATAACGATAATTTCCGCAGGAACAGCGAGGGCAGAATGGAATATTATTCCAATGGGGAACTGTCATCGTATTTCGGTATCGATGTGTCCTCCCACCAGGGGGATATAAACTGGGACGCGGTGCGCTCGGACGGTGTCGAATTTGCGATACTGCGTATCGGGGTACGCGGATACGCCGAGGAAGGGAATATCAAACTTGACGATAAATTCGAGCAGAATTTTGAGGGTGCCCGCAGTGCCGGAGTTGATCTCGGAGTATATTTCTATTCACAGGCTATAAGTGTCGAGGAAGCTGTGGAAGAAGCACAGTTCATACTTGACAATCTTAAAGGCAGAAAACTTGAATATCCCATAGTCTTCGACTGGGAGCCTGTAGATACATACGATCCGGAAGTACCTCCGCGGACAGAAGATGTTATGCCGGGAACTCTTACGCTGTGTGCGCAGGCATTCTGTGAAAAGGTCAAAGACGCGGGTTATGACGCGATGATATATACCAATAAGAAAATGGCATATATAAAGTACGATCTGAGAATGCTGGAAAGCTATCCGAAATGGCTTGCCCTGTACACGGACGAAATGACATACTATTATGATTTTGATATGTGGCAGTATGGATTCGGCAGCGTTGACGGTATAGAAGGAGATGTCGATCTTAATATAGCGATCATTCGCTGAGAAGGCGGTAAACGGCTGTGCCGAATTCCGCGGTAACAGTCAATGAAGTGAGATCGTCGAGTTTTGCACGGTCCTTTTGTGAGGTTTTATAGCAGTACGGCGTCATTTCAAAAAGAGCTATGATATCCTCATTGGAATTGAGCCGGACGCTGAACCGGCATTCCCCGCTGTCCGCAAGTTCAAATCCGTCAACTCCCAGCGGTGAGACTGTATTAAGATAAGGCTGATCATATACCGCGCGTTTCAGCTCGATAAGGTGATTTTCAAGCGGGAACGCAGTTATATACACTCCGCCCTGCCGCAGCACTCTGCGGTATTCATCTCCCGAAAACGGGGCAAACAGTGAAAGTACGATATCGCAGCTGTTGTCTGCAAGAGGTATGTCAAACACGCTTGCGGCAGCGAGAGATATGCCGGCATGTCGTGATGCGCCGGCGTTAATGGCTTCCTTTGAAACATCAATACCGATAATATCTGCGTTTATTCCGGATGAACGCAGATGTTTGCTTATATCGGCGGTATAGCTGCATTCTCCGCAGCCGCAGTCGAGAACAGTACAGCCGTCCCCGGCATAACGCGCAGTCATTTCGCGGACAGCTTTGCGGAGCGGTTCGTAGTATCCTTTGTCGAGAAATTTCTTCCTTGCCGCTACCATGCGCTTGTCGTCTCCGTGATTTGCCTTATTTGAACGCAGTAGATTGACGGTTCCTTTTCTTGAAATATCAAAACAGTGTCCATTTATGCATTTCAGGCTGTGTTCTTCTTTGATAAGCCGTTCTTTGCAGACCGGGCAGATGAATTTATTCATATATCAGGCTCCTGTTATCAGTCTTTTCAGTTTATTAATGTCTGCTCATCAGCCAACAAATTGCTTCATAGCGCAGCTTGAAGCAATTTATTGGCTGCAAAAGTGCAAGGAAAATTTATATATTTTAGGATTTTCCTTGCACTTTTGTTCGTCCGAAGGACGAAATGAGCTTGACATCAAGGAATGTGTCCGTTGTTTAAATGCACCGCAGGCGCATTTAAACAACATCTGAAAATCTGTTTTGCAGATTTTCAGCCAATAACTGCCAAAAGGCAGTTATTGAGGACACATTTATTATATTACACAGAGCGGAGAAAGTCAAGCTTTCCCGCGGCGGAGGAAAAATGTTCAGATATGTATTTTTTGACCTTGACGGTACCTTGCTGAATACGATCGACGATCTTGCGGCAGCAGGGAATTACGCGCTTGTGAAGCAGGGCTTTGAGCCTTATCCTGTTGAACGTTACAAATATTTCGTCGGAAACGGGATACCAAAACTGATAGAACGGATACTTCCCGAAGGCAGCGATGAAGCGCTGCGTGAGAAAACACACTCGTTGTTCGCGGAGTATTACGGTGTGCACAGCGAGGATATGACAAGACCGTATGAGGGAATTCCGGAACTTATCGGGAAGTTGTATGACAAAGGTATATCTACGGCTGTCATCACAAATAAGGATCATATATTTGCCGGAGAACTGATACGACGGTATTTCGGTGAGAAGATATCTTCGGTTTACGGAAGTGTCCCGGGAGTTCCTCATAAACCGGATCCACAGATCGTAAACAAGGCTGTCCTCGAACTTGGCGCCCCGAAAAATGAGATCCTGTATGTCGGAGACAGCGGAGTTGATATGCAGACAGCGAAGAATGCCGGCCTTGTTTCGGCAGGGGTACTGTGGGGATTCAGAAAAGAAGATGAATTAAGAGATAACGGCGCGGTCTATATATGTGACGAACCGGGAAAAATATATAAAATAGTTTCGGGCAGTATGGAATAAAATCCATACTGTTTTTTGTTGAAAATCAATAAAATAATTGCTTTGTATTAGTGCCGTGTGCTAAATTTCATATAAAAGCTTGCAAATAATTGTGTGATGTGCTACAATAATAATTGTATAAGTATATATAGTCCTTGCTTGAACTGGAGGGGTATATTTTGAGAAAAGAGGCATTTAAATTTGATATCCTGATCGTTATATGCCTTATTGTTGTACTTGTTTTTGTTATATTATCCGGTGTTATCTCTCTTACCCAGACCAGTGATCTGAAAAACAGTATGGACGACTTATCCACCGTCGATTATTCTGATGGGTGGGAGCTTGAAAACGGCGTACATATCAGGATCAACGAATTTTCGATCAACGAAAACAATCTGAGTACCGATGTACCATATATATTGACTAAAAAGATAGAGAATGTGGAAAACGGGGAGATGATGCTTCTTCACAGCCGCAATCTGGTGATAAATGTATATATTGAAGATGAACCGGTGCATATAACCGCTGAAAACGGCAGAGTCAACAATCTGCCCGGGTTTGAGAACTATATATTCGCTGATATCCCTATGTCGTCCAACGGAAAACAACTGCGCCTGGAGATATTCAAGACTGAATACGCGATAGGTCTGAGAGTGAACCGTATCTTGCTCGGTTCCGGCATAACAATACTGAAAGAACTTATGGTGGAGAGCATTTTCCCGCTTATACTCGGGGAGTTATTCTTCATACTCGGTGTCGGACTTGTGCTGCTGGGGATATTTACCCACAAGAAACTCCGCAATTATATGTCTTCTATCTATTTCGGCTTTTTTCTGGTGTTTATGGCAAACAGTCTGATGCTTGATACAGCGTGGGCTTATGCAATTATAAAGAACCCTGTATTTATCGAAAACGCTTCAAGGATCAATCTTGCCGCTTGTATCCCCGCGTTTATCGCGTTTGTAGATTCTTTCTACGCAGTCGAGCATTACTATCCCCTGAAGATAGCAGGAATTGCGTCGTCGGTTTTCGTTGTCATTATATTTGTACTTGGTGTTACCGGTATCGCGGTGGGGGCATCGCTCGGACTGATAATACATATCATAATGACCGCCGCGGGGATACTGGTTGCTGTGGAGATGCTTGTTTTCATGGTCAAGCTGCACTGGACAAATCTTCCGAGAAAAAAACTTGACTATATAGCTGCCCTTACTTTTATACTGTTCGGGCTGATAGACATAGGAATGTACTATGGCTGGTCCTTTGGCAGCAGCGAAATGATATTCACCTCTTTAGGACTTCTGTTCATTGCAACGACAACAGTCATAGCGCTGTTTGATGAAATACTTGAGATGATAAAGCTCGGTATTCAGGCAGGCAGGATCGGAAAGATAGCATTCACCGACGCCAATACCGGTATAGGAAATTCCGCTGCTTTCAAGGCAAAATTTGATGATCTGGAAGCACGCAAGGAGAATTTCAGGTTTATCGGAATAATACAGTTTGATGTAAATAACCTGAAAGTCATCAATGACTCAAAGGGGCATGAGGCAGGCGATCTTCTTATCAAGACTGCTGCAAATATCATAAACCAGTCATTCGGTATCGCGGGAACGTGCTACCGTACCGGCGGCGACGAGTTTGTAGCACTGCTTACGGGCGATCACGCGCCGATAGTCTGTGAAGAAGCTATATACAAGTTTAACAAGCTGATAGATAAATTCAATGATAATCCGGATCGTCCATTCGATCTCCGCATTGCACATGGTGTTGCATATTACGAAGGCGGCAAGACGGAGAATATGACGCTGCGGGAAGTACATAAAATGGCTGATGACCGTATGTACAGCAATAAGAAGATGCTGAAAGCCCGATATGCGCGAACGGCGGAGGAAGCCGTGATCAGATAAGAGATAAGAATAACAAAAAAGGACCGGCTAAGAAGAAATTACTTCTTTAGCCGGTTTTTTTATATTATTTATAATCGTCACAAGGCTCAGGATAGATCCGGCAATATGCACCGCTGCCGCCGGATCCGCAAGAAGAACCGGCCCAAATCTCTATCAGATTAGGATTGTCTTTCCTGTATCCTACAAGCCAGCGGTCGGTATTTGGTCCGTTTTCATTGCAATGACAACGATCAGTTCAACAAGAGTAAACCCTTTTTGGTTATATTTAACGTTCATATTGCTCCCTCCTCTATTATTCTTGGCTATATTGTACTATGTTATTGTTTTTTTGTCAATCATGGTTTTAATGTATAACTAAAAGAACGTGTAAAAGAAATTATAAGTGCTTGTCATAACAAGTACAATATATGAATATATTTTCTTTGACAGGGCATGTTCAGTCATTGACGGAAAGACTCATGCCGGAATTGAACGGAGGTACACTATGGAACTTAAACTTGATAAAGAGCCGGTATTGCTCACGGAAACTGTTTATGACGGGCAGACGGAACAGGGAGTAGAACTTGAGTATGTGCTGCCTGATTATTACCCGGACGTGTTCAAACTGCTGAAATGCACTCTTACGCCGCGGGTAGTATCATACAGCGTCTCTGACAACAAACTGTTCATAGACGGAGTGGTATATGTCAAAGTGCTGTATCTTTCTGACGGCAGCAGTGACATCAATGTAGTGGATCAGCGGTACACATATTCCAAGACGATCGATCTCTCACGAGAGATACGTGAACCGCAGGTAAGCATATTCCCGACTGCTGATTATTGTACCGCAAGAGCAGTCAGCGGAAGGAAACTCGACATACGCGGAGCTGTGACACTGAAGATCAAGGTGAGCGGCGTATATGAAACCCAGCTCCTCTGCGGTGCGCAGGGAATGGGTACAGAAGTAAGCACGGAAAATGTCAGTATCTGTGAAGACAGACTATATGGCGGCACTCAATATATAGTACGTGAGGATATAGAGACGGGGGCAGGAGGAGGTATAATCTCAATTCTTTCTTCGGAGTGTACAGCCACCGTGACAGACACAAAAATAATAACCGATAAAGTTGTAGTCAAAGGTGACGCAAAGATCAGGGCGTTATACCTTATAAAAAACAGCTCCGGTGAAACTGCCGCAGAATCAATGGAAGCTTCCGTTCCACTCAGCAGGATAATAGATCTTGTCGGAGTGAATGATTCCTACAATACATTCGCGGACCTTGATGTTATGGATTTCTCCCTTGAGATCAGGCAGGACGACAGCGGCGAGAACCGTGCCTTCGGCTGTGAGATCACCGTTGACTGTAAGGTGTGTGCGTATAAAGAAGTTCAGATAAAGCTTGTGAACGATCTGTACTCGACAAAATATGAAACATCATATACGGTCACACCTGTCAGAATTGACGGATTGCCGCGGCTTGTCTCACTTCAATACCCGGTGAGAACTGATATTGAATATACCGACGGAGCTATTGCGAAAATCTATGACGCCTGCTGTGAGGTTGTCGGTATAACCCCGGCGACCGACGACAATGACAAGACCAGGCTTAGTATAAGGCTCAACTATCGTATCATAGGTGCTGCGGAAGACGGTATGCCGATAGTACTTGACAAGACTGACAGCATAGAAGCGGATACGGATATAGCTTCTGATGAAAGTTTTATTTCGCTCCCGGATTCATCGGTCACAGGTATCAGCTTCGGGATCACAGGGGATAATTCTGCGGAGATCAGAGCGCAGGTAAATATCAGCGGCCTTGTGGGAAGAGTAATAACCATAAATGCTGTAAACGAGATAACAGTCAACGAAGACAGCCCCAAGAAAACCGATACCGAATACGCTCTGCGGCTCTATTTCGCGGACGGAAATGAAAAGGTCTGGGATATCTCGAAAAGATACAATACATCGGCTGCGGCAATAATTGCCGAGAATGATCTTGACAGTGAAACAGACAGTGTCTCCGGTATGGTACTTATCCCTATTGTGTGACAAATATTAATCATTGATACGAAAGGAAGATATAATGAACAGATCAATATATCACGATATTTCCGAGAGAACGGACGGGAATATCTATATCGGGATCGTGGGACCGGTGCGTTCGGGCAAATCCACATTTATAAGCAAATTTATGCAGACCATAGTCATACCGAATATCGACAGTTCTTTCCGCCGTGAACGTGCCGTCGATGAGTTGCCGCAGTCAGCTGCGGGGCGGACGATAATGACCACTGAACCGAAGTTCGTGCCGGAGGATTCCGTGTCGGTGCATCTCGACGACAACACCTACATGAATGTTCGCCTTATAGACTGCGTAGGGTACATAGTTCCGAGTGCTATCGGCTATATTGAGAATGAACAGCCGAGAATGGTCATGACCCCGTGGTTCGATACCGAGATACCATTCAATATGGCAGCGGAAGTAGGTACTCAGAAAGTTATCAATGAACACAGTACCATAGGTCTTGTTATTACCACGGACGGCAGTATAACCGATATTCCGCGTGAAGAATATGAGGAAGCTGAGCGGCGTGTGATCGACGAGCTGAACAATATCCACAAACCATTTGCTGTGATACTCAACTGCCGTGACCCGGAAAGTGAAGAGAGCCGTGCGCTTGCCGCAAAAATGTCCGAAGAATACGGAAAGCCTGTGATCCCGCTGAACTGCACCGAGATAGGGGAGAAGGAAGTCAAGGATATACTTACCGAGATACTGTTACAGTTCCCTGTAAGGGAGATCTGTTTCAGGATACCGAAATGGCTGAATGCTCTTGAAAAGGAACATTGGCTCAAACGTGAGATATTCTCCGTGATAAAGGAATCGGCAGAAGGAATAAACTCTGTCGGTGAGATCAGGAACATCATAAAGGGGATAACAGGATCCGAGTATATAGATGACTGCGGAATTGAAGAAATAGACCTCGGAAAAGGCTCCGGATATATAAACATAGCTCTGAAAAATGAGTTGTTCTATAAGATTCTCGGGGAAGCTACAGGGCTTGATCTGCATGATGAGGGTGATCTTATGCCGTGTATGATCGAGCTTGCGTCTGTAAAGAAAAAATTCGAGAAAGTCAAAAACGCCCTTGATGAAGTACAGGCAACAGGGTATGGCATTGTGATGCCTGAACTCGGTGAACTCAGTCTTGAAGAACCGGAGATAGTCAAGCAGGGAGGAAAGTATGGCGTCAGACTCCGCGCACACGCGCCGTCAATTCACATGATGGCTGCTGATATTGAGACCGAGGTGTCTCCGATAGTCGGTTCGGAGCGGCAAAGCGAGGAACTTATCCGATATCTGCTCAATGAGTTTGAAGAAGACCCGATAAAGCTCTGGGAGAGCAATATTTTCGGAAAATCGCTGCATGAACTTGTAAATGAAGGATTGCGGAACAAACTTTACAGAATGCCTACCGATGCCCGCGGAAAGCTCAGGGAGACGATAGAACGTATTATCAACGAAGGCTGCGGCGGACTGATCTGCATTATATTATAATCAAAGCCCGGACATTCAGTATGTCCGGGCTGAAAATTATTTATCGGCAGTGGTCAGTCGCAAAGTATCTTTACCTGTGATCCGTTTTTTCACATCGACCGTGGTATAGACAACAGGCTTTTTCTTTTCGGGAACAATGATATTTGCGGCATAAAGCATCAGAACAGATATAAGGTTCCTGAAGCGTTTTATTGAATTCATTGGTACATCACCGTTCCTTTCATCTTGTATGATAACATACAATTGTGAAAACTATGTGAAAGAAATGAAGATTATCGTTGAAAATATCCGTCATTTTGACGAAACATCAATTATTGATGTCTCGTTTGTATTGTCTCCATGCTCACGCTTGGCTCTTCCGCGGAATATTGACATTCCGACTATGGCAAAAATATCAATAAGCGCTTCGAGAATTATGCCGATACCCATTATCAGTGATATAACTTCTCCGAATAGATGAGGGTAAATGCAGATAAGGATACCGAATATGAGAACAACCAGTGATATAATAAAGAGTATATACCATTTGTCCCACCCGAAAGCCTTTATTATCATAGCTCTGCGGCAGTTCACAATGCTTTCTATAAGTATGAGCGCTCCGATGATTATAGCAAGGAGGTTCTGGAGCTGTTCTGCCTGTACAATGAACGCAACACCGATAATTGTGATAAGGACTCCGGAAGTAAGACCGCGTCTGAAGCTGTACGGGCGGTTATTTGTGACAAAAGCGATAAGGTCGAATACTCCGTAAGCGACCATAAGCGCCCCTATAACTATGAACAGAATGTTTGAGGTCGTATCACGGTAAATTATCATGAAGACCCCGAGTACAAGTTCCACTATGGACTGGAATATCAGCGGGACTTTGGTCTCGTTCTCGGCTTCGTCGATCACTACAGTTATATTTTTCTGTGTTTTCATACCGTATTCTCCTGTTATCTGTGTTTGTTGATTATAAGTGCTGCGATCACACCGGCAGCAGCTATTAAGAGAACGATCGCTCCGACTATTACATATATGATCGAGGAAGAGCGTACCTGTTCTGCACGGTCGTCGGTTTTTTGATTCAGAAGCGGAGTATCCGGAGAGAACTTTTTAATTCCTTCAGATCCGGAAGGCTTTTTTTCCTCTGTACTGTCACGTCTGGCGGATACAGGTCCTTCTTTTTCAGCGGCGACAGCTTTCATATTCCTTACTTCGTTCATGGGGTAAGTCTCGGTTGAGAAGACCGTATCTGTAAAGATTTCCTCAGCGTCTTCGTCATCGTTATAGATATAATCAGCGGTCGTGATGATCATTTCATCGTTGCGTACCGACATCTCGGAGAAAGTAGTATATTCATTTTCGTTCTTGTTATCGGAAGGGGGGATCTCAAGGATCTTTTCAAACCTGTCGCTTACGGTATCCATTCTATATATGCTCCGATCGGTCGAAACATAAAGATCGTTGCCGTCCGGGAACGAATAACGGATACTTTCGGAATCGTCGGGAAGAGCAATATACTCAGGTTCTCCGTCTATCTTAGTACATATAACCGAATTTGAAATAATATCACAGAAATACCAGTTTCCATTGATGCAGCTCATAGCGGTAAAGCACAGAAAATCCGTATTTTTGTCAGAGAAGAATTTATCATCGAATTTACCCGAAGGACCGGATCCCGGAGCGGTAAATATCCTGTCCGGGTTTACTGTATATGACGTATCCCAGTCGGTATGTTCAAGTTCCTGAAATTCTTCGTCACTTTTAAGAAAATATCTGTGTGAAACTGCCCCGTGGTCATAGTCGTCGTTATTCGGTTCAAAATAAGCCGTAACCCCGTATTCGGTAAGGTAATCGTCCCATGTGGGGTCACAGTGATACCATTCGCCGTCTATGCAGACCATGACCCATTCATGGTTCATATCATCGCTGCCGACAGTGACCGCCGGGATCCCGGACTCGTTCAGCAGTATGGCATACAGCCTTGAATATGCAAGACAGGTAGAAAAGCCGTCACGCAGAAGACCGTATGCTTTGTATGAATCCTCCGGATAACTCTCTGTTCCGTGTGCGCCTATCGAACCGGGATAATCTGTAATGGTAAGCAGGTAATCATATAACGCAAGAGCTTTCTCGGCATCGGTCATTCCTTTTTTTACAACGGAAAGGGCTTTGCGGTAACGCTCCGAAACTATCTTTAAGCAGTTCTGTATTGCATGAACCGTCTTCATTCATATAATGCTCGTCGTAGGAAATATAAACTCCGGTAATATAGCCTGAGTCCGTTGAAAGCTCTATGGAGATATAAGATTCGTTGTAATCGTCATATTTAAAGCTTCCGATATCTTTTGTATTGTAGGCGAGCAGTTCATATAATCCGAAATAGGTCAGACGGCTGCTGTCATCGTACAGATCATATTCTTTCAGGGAAAGATATTTATCGCCGTTTTTTATAGCAGTGCGGAACGAATTGAGCAGCTTGTTCAGCGACGCAGTTTCAAGCGGGATATTGCTGCTCGCTGAAAGAGCCGCCGAACTTGCCGCCATTAATGTCATTGTAATCAACGAAAGTAATACACATACAAATTTTTTCATTTTCTCTCCCGGGATCATGTATTTGCTGTTCGTCCGGTACTCACTTATTTCATAAGGAGAACCATTACCGCTTTCTGTGCATGAAGCCTGTTTTCGGCTTCATCAAAGATCTCGTTTGCGTGAGCCTCGAATACCTTTTCGGTGATCTCTTCTTCTCTGTGAGCGGGCAGACAGTGAAGAACGATAGCATCGGGCTTTGCGGCATTCATTACCGCGTCGTTTACCTGATATCCCCTGAAAGCGATCTTTCTCTTTTCTGCTTCACCTTCCTGTCCCATGGACGCCCATACATCAGTATATACAGCATCGGCATTCTTTGCGGCGGTAACAGGATCGCTCACTATCTCAAACCTGTCACCGTATGCTTTTGCGAATTCAAGCACTTCGGCAGCGGGATAATATCCCTCGGGGCAGGCGAGCGATACGCTCATTCCCATTTTCAGACAGCCTACGGTAAGTGAGTTCGCCATGTTGTTTCCGTCACCTATGAAGCAGAATTTAAGCCCGTCGAGCTTATTCTTGTATTCTCTGATAGTCATAAGGTCTGCGAGGACCTGACAGGGGTGAGCAAAATCCGTAAGCCCGTTTATGATCGGGATCGAGCCGTATTCTGCAAGATCTTCTACTTCCTTCTGTTCAAAAGTTCTGATCATGATCCCGCTCAGATATCTTGAAAGAACTCTCGCGGTGTCCTGGACCGGTTCGCCTCTGCCTATCTGGAGATCTTTGGAAGATAGGAACAGCGGCTGTCCGCCGAGCTGATACATACCTGTCTCGAAAGAAACTCTCGTTCTTGTCGAGGATTTCTGGAAGATCATACCCAGAGTCTTTCCCTCAAGATGCTTGTGGGGGATACCGTTTTTCAGTTCATATTTGAGCTGATCCGCAAGATTGAGTATTTCGGTGATCTCTTCGGTACTGAGATCGAGCATTTTCAGTAAATGTTTCATTGGTAAGTTCCTTTCTTTATTTGCTTAGTATATCGGCGAGTATTTTTATTCCGTCGTCTATTTCGCCGTATGTAATAGTGAGCGGCGGCAACAGTCTGATCTTATCCTTTGCGGTAAGCACAAGAAGTCCGTTTTCAAGTGCCGCCTTTGCCATATCGGCAGCTTTTTTGGTTTTAAGAGAAATGCCTATCATAAGTCCAATGCCGCTCAATCCGCTGACTTCCGGTATTTCTGAAAGCTTTTCACGGAAATACGCACCTTTTTTGGCAACTTCCGCAAGGAAATCGGAATCACCGGCCTTGTCAAGGACCTTCAGCCCTCCTGCACAGCATACAGGGTTTCCTCCGAATGTTGAGCCGTGTGTGCCGGAAGTAAGTACGCCGGAGCATTTGCCGCCTGTGAGACAAGCCCCCATAGGAAGACCGCCCGCGATACCTTTTGCCAGAGTAATGATATCTGCCTTGTGACCAAAATGATCTCCTGCAAGGAATTTTCCTGTTCTTCCCACGCCTGTCTGTACTTCATCTGATATGGTAAGAATATCCTTTTCGGCGGCGATCTCAAAAATTGCGTCAACGAATGACTGTTCCAGTGCGTTTACACCGCCTTCGCCCTGAATGTACTCGAACATGACCGCGCATACGCTGTCGTCGATCTTTGACCTGAGATCATCAATGTTGTTTGCTTCGGCAAACACAAAACCTTCGGTGAAAGGAAAGAAGTAATTATGGAATACGTCCTGTCCGGTAGCCGAAAGAGTGGTTATAGTCCTGCCGTGGAATGAATTCACGAGAGTGATTATAGTCTGTCTGCCTTTCCCGTACTTGTCGAAACTGTACTTTCTTGCGATCTTTATGGCACATTCGTTTGCTTCCGCACCGGAATTGCCGAAAAATACTTTTTCTGTTCCGGTAACTTCCGTGAGTTTTGCGGCAAAATCAGCCTGTACTTTTGTATAGTAGTAATTCGAGGTATGCTGTATCTTTCTGACCTGTTCACAAACCGCATCAGCCCATTCACTGTTGCAGTAGCCGAGTGAGTTTGTTCCGATACCGCTTCCGAAATCTATATATTTTTTCCCGTTTTCATCTGTGGCAGTTTCGCCGCTGCCGCTTTCCATTACGAGAGGGTACCGCCCGTATGTACCCATAACGTGTTCATTGAATTTTTCTATCGTTCCCATATAAGTCTCCTTACTTAATAATTGTACCTGCGCCTTTGTTGGTGAGAAGCTCTATAAGTATAGAGTGCGGTATTCTTCCGTCGATGATGACCGATTGCTTGACACCGCGTCGTACAGCCTCCACACAGCAGTCGATTTTCGGGATCATACCGCCGGAGATTATCCCCTGATTTTTGAGATAAGGAACTTCACTTACGCCGACCTGCGGTATCAATGTACTTTCGTCATCTTTATCCCTCAGCAGTCCCACGATATCCGTAAGCAGAACAAGGTTTTCCGCGTGCATTTCCGCTGCTATCCTTGCGGCTGCTGTATCGGCATTTATGTTATATACCGCGCCGTCTTCACCGCTTGCGACGGTAGAAATGACCGGAATATAACCATGATCGAGAGAATCATTTATTATCTTGGCATTGATCTTTGTTATTTCACCTACAAGTCCGAGCTCCGGGTCAAGCTGCTTTGCTTCTATCATGTGACTGTCCAGTCCGCAGAGACCGATAGCGCTCCCGTTGTGGTGATAGAGCTTTGCAACGAGATCCTTATTGAGCTTGCCGCATAACACCATCTGTACTATCTCGACAGTTTCCTCGTCGGTATAACGAAGACCGTTCACGAATCTGCTCTCTTTGCCCACACGCTTCAGCATTGCGTTTATCTCGGGACCGCCGCCGTGTACGAGCACTATCTTGACGCCGATAGTACTGAGCAGCACGATATCGGACATGACTGCGTCTTTGAGTGCTTCATTCGTCATTGCGTTTCCGCCGTATTTTATTACGACCACCTTGTTGCTGTACTTCTGAATATAGGGAAGGGCATCGCTTAAAATGCCGGCTCTGATTTCGTTATTGATGTTTTCCATTTCTTCTGCTCCTGTATATTTGTATATTTTATTGGATACCCCGCCTCAGCTCCTGTAGTCGCCGTTTATCTTTACATAATCATAAGTGAGGTCACAGCCCCAAGCCATTGCGCCGTTATCACCCTGATTCAGGTTTATGATTATCGTGATATCGGTCTCGACAAGTATCTTCTTTGCAAGGACCTCGTCGAAATCAAGCAGGGAACCCTGTCTGCATACATTGAGATATCCGCCCTTTGAAGCTATATCAATATCTATTTTGTTTACATCGTATTCTGCATCTGCATAGCCGAGAGCGCACATTATACGTCCGCAGTTTGCGTCTTCGCCGTACATAGCCGCTTTGAACAGGCTCGACATAATTACCGATTTTGCTGCCGTTTTTGCAGTCTCAAAGCTGTCAGCACCCTTGACGTTGCACTCGATAAGTTTTGTTGCACCCTCGCCGTCTCGTGCCATCATACGGGCAAGGTTCACCATTACAGTCCAAAGCGCTTCGCAGAAAATGCCGTAATCATCATTCTCTTCGGTTATCTCGCTGTTGCCTGCACAGCCGTTTGCCATGACCACGCACATATCGTTGGTTGACATATCACCGTCAACGCTTACACAGTTAAGGGTGTACTGAACGTTGTCGCACAGCGCTTTCTTCACCATTTCCGGCGATATCGCGGCGTCACTGGTGATGAATGTGAGCGTTGTAGCCATATTCGGGTGTATCATACCGCTGCCCTTGAGCATACCGCCGACGCGGCAGATCTTACCGCCTATTTCACACTCAACTGCTATCTCTTTCGGTTTTGTGTCTGTGGTCATTATAGCCTTCACAGCCTCGTCATTTCCGGTGTAGGAAAGTCCCGAGTATAGTCCGGGAATGCCTTTCTCGATCGGCTCGATCGGAAAGACCTGACCGATAACGCCGGTTGAGGCAACTACCATATCGGCAGGGGAAATGCCCATTGCGTTTGCGGCAAGTTCAGCCATTTTTTTTGCTTTTTCAATTCCGTCTGCATTGCATGTATTCGCATTTACCGAGTTCACGATAACGCCCTGTGCATATCCGTCCGCGAGGTTTTCCTTTGTGACGGTGAGCGGTGCGCCTTTTACCTTGTTTGTAGTGTAAACAGCTGCCGCAGCCGCACGTTTATCCGACATTATCATTGCAAGATCATTTTTCTTATTTGCGGAAGGAAGTGCATTGTTTGCCGCCTGCGATTTTTCTTCCGTATCGGTAAGTGCCTTATGGGCGAGTCCGCAGTGTACTCCGTTTGCTTTCCAGCCTTTTGCCGCGCATACACCGCCGTCAACGAAGTTGTTTATTTCCGAACTTACAAGTTCTATACCGAGCGAATCTATAAGCTCCTGTGTCTTTTCACCGATAATTACATTTTCCATTTTTATATCTCCTCTTATTTAAGACCTGTGGTTTCATCTGTTCCCATCATTATATTGAGGAACTGTACCGCAGCGCCGCTTGCGCCTTTGCCGAGGTTATCAAGGCGGGCAACTACCAGCAGACGCATTTCGTTGCCGCTTACGATGATCTCCATGTTATTCGTGTTTTCAAGTGTGTTTGCACCGATAAAGCCGTCCGGCAGAACATCTTTTCCGTCGAGTTCGGCGACTTTTATGAAATTGCAGTCTTTGTAATGTTCCGCGAACATCTCCCGGACATCGGCAGGAGTTACTCTTTTCAGCAGCAATCTTGTATGTAGCGCCAAAGAAACAGTCATTCCCGCGTAATAATCGCACACATACGGAGCAAATGTCGGCTCATATTCAAGCCCGGGGATTATTTTCATTTCAGGGAGATGCTTATGCTGCTGGGTAAGCGCGTACTGTCGCGGCGTATCAAATTCTTTGGCGCGGTTTTCCGAAGTGTACTGTGCGATGCCTTTTTTTCCGGCTCCGCTGTATCCTGAGACCGCGTGTATAGAAACAGGGTAGTCTTTTGGGAGTATCCCGTTCTTTACAAGCGGATATGCCATTGAGATAAATCCGCTCGCGTAGCAGCCGGGGACCGCCACGCGTTTTGAAGTACGTATCTTTTCTCTGTGTTCCGGGGAAAGCTCCGGAAATCCATAAGCCCAGTCCGGATCGACCCTGTGAGCTGTGGAAGCATCGATTATCCGGGTATCGGGATTTTCAACCAGCGATACCGCTTCTATGGCAGCAACATCAGGCAGACAGAGAATAGTGAAATCCGACGCGTTTATCAGCTTTTTGCGTTCTTCCGGATCCTTACGCTTTTCCTCGTCTATTTTCAGAAGCTCGATGTCATTCCGTCCGTTCAGCCGCTCAACTATTTTTAATCCGGTTGTACCTTCCTGTCCGTCTATAAATACTTTTGTCATATCTTTTTCCTTCTTTTTTATTTCTGTGTATAAAACATACTCATGCCCGAACCGCGTTCATCATTTGGTCTGCGGAAGAAACCGAATTTTTCATAGAACGGCTCTTTGTCCTTTGCGGACAGCAGGGACACCATGGTAGTTTCTCCGGGTTCTATGTAGTCATTATGAACAAAGTCTATCAGCTGTGTTATCATCTGTCTGCCTATGCCCTGTCCCTGATAGTCCGGATGTACTATGACATCAACGACAAGCAGATGATATCCGCCGTCACCGACAGCGCGGGCCATGGAGATCACTTTTCCGTCGTCCCTGCCTACGGTTATGAATATTGATTTCGGGATACTTGTGATGAACTGCCTTTCGGAGACCTCATACCAGTCAACGAGTCTGCGCAGTCCGTTATATTCTTCCAAAGAGATACTTTTATCAAATGTTATCATAGTCTTTCACGCACATATCCGATCTGGTCTGTTACGCTCTGCGGAGCGGGACCGCCGTAAGAGAGCCTGCCCTTTACACAGTTGTCAAGATTTATTGCATCATATACATTATCGTCGAAAAGATCGGAATATTCTTTATATGTTTCAAGCGGAAGCTTTTCAAGCGTGGTGTTCAATGCTATGCACCTTGCCACAAGTCCGCCGGTTATCTTATACGCATCGCGGAACGGCATGCCTTTTTTTACAAGGTAATCCGCACAGTCTGTAGCGTTTATGAATCCCTTTGCCGCAGCATTGCGCATATTTTCTTTAAGAACGGTCATAGTTGCGAGCATAGGGGTGAATGTTGAGATACAGAGTTTTACGTTGTCAACAGCGTCGAAGATCGCTTCCTTGTCTTCCTGCATATCCTTGTTGTAGGCAAGGGGAAGCCCTTTCATCATAGCAAGAAGAGTCATGTTGTCTCCGAATACTCTTGCGGCTTTCCCGCGCACGAGTTCGGCTACATCGGGATTTTTCTTCTGGGGCATTATGCTTGATCCGGTAGCGAAAGCGTCATCGAGCTCGATGAATTTGAATTCCCAGCTGCACCATAGTATTATTTCCTCGGAAAACCTTGAAAGATGCATCATTATCATTGAGATCGCGCTTGCGAGCTCAATGCAGAAATCCCTGTCCGAAACTCCGTCAAGGGAATTTGCCATAGGCTCTGAAAAACCGAGCAGTTCCGACGTCATTTGCCGGTTTATGGGGTATGTTGTTCCGGCGAGAGCGCCGCTGCCAAGAGGGCAGACATTCATTCTTTTAAGGGTATCGTCAAGTCTGCCGATATCACGAAGGAACATCTGTGCATAGGCCATCAGATGATGACCGAATGTAATGGGCTGTGCTCTTTGTAAATGTGTGTATCCGGGCATTATTGTGTCGGCATGGACTTCTGCGATATCACACACAGTAGTAATCAGTTTTCTGAGCAGATCTTTGATCTCTGCTATCTCTCCGCGCAGATAAAGACGTATATCCACCGCGACCTGATCGTTTCTCGAACGGGAGGTATGCAGACGCTTTCCGGTACTGCCAAGACGCCTGGTAAGTTCCGCTTCAATGAACATGTGGATATCTTCCGCGGTCATATCAGGTTCAAGCTTTCCGATCTCTATATCAGCGAGTATTGATTCAAGCCCTTTTACGATCGCGGCGCTTTCGTCCTTTGAGATAATGCCGGCTTCTCCGAGCATGGTGGCGTGCGCGATGCTGCCGGCGATATCGCTGCGGTACATTCTGCTGTCAAATGAGATCGACGAATTGAAAGCATTTACTCCGCTGTCCGTTTCTTTGGTGAATCTGCCTGCCCACATTTTATCCATATCATGACTTCCTTTATATGTATATTTTTATTTCCACGGACGGACATTTCCCGTCCAGCCATTTTCTTTCCAATGTTTAACGTCGCGCTCGTTGAATCCTTTTCGTTGCATAAGATGCATTGCGAAGAACACGGCTTTTGTTTTAAGTCCCGGTCTGACTCTGCCGACGCGTGCGGTGATCTTTTTTGCTGCTGCCGAAAGAGCCTTGTCGGCAGCGCGCTTCTTTTTTTCGCTTACGCTGTTCCAGTCAACGGCTGCGACACCATTACCGTATTTGTATATCTTTGCGACACCCCAGAAAAAAAGGCTGTCGTACATATCCTTGATCGCAGACTTCATACCGGCGCCTGCTGCCGTA
This sequence comes from uncultured Clostridia bacterium, assembly GCA_947166945.1. GTDB lineage: Bacteria > Bacillota > Clostridia > Oscillospirales > Ruminococcaceae > Ruminiclostridium_E. The sequence continues at coordinate 19,256 of CAMVGH010000007.1, read as the reverse complement.
CTGATACAAACGCCCTGTTTTGTAAACATGGCGCCTTCGGGACTGTGGACCATCCAGCGGTATCCGTAATGATCGAGAAAGGCTTTCATAGCTCCGGTTGCGTGAAACACATATACGGGACTTGCGAGGATAATGACATCTGAACTGTCGAGAGCCTCGGTTATAGGTTTCAGCTTTTCGTAATGTGGACATTTCATTTCGCTCTCATTGAAGCATTGGATACAGCCGACACAGAATTCTCCGAAATCTCTCGGAAGAAAGTATTCGGTGATCTCACCGCCGATCTTTTCGGCAAGACTGTGTGCAATATGATATGTGGAACCTTTATGGCTCTGACCGTGGATCACAACGGTTTTTATCGTTTTATCCGCCATAGTACTTCAGTCCTTTAAAAGAAATACCGATATATGCGGCTGTTATGCCGCATATATCGTAGTTGTTCATATTTCCGGAACTAATGCAACAGCTTACTTGTTCCTGTTTTCGTCCAGCAGTGCTTTTACCTTGATCGGCAGACCGAACAGATTGATGAATCCTGCGCTGTCCTTCTGATCGTAAACATCGTCCTCACCGAACGAAGCGAAATCTTCACTGTACAGTGTGAAGGGAGAGGTGACGCCCGCGTTGATGATATTGCCCTTGTAGAGCTTGAGCTTGACTTCGCCTGTGCATGTTTCCTGAGTCTTGTCAACGAATGCGTCCATTGCTTCTCTGAGAGGAGTGTACCACTGTCCGTTATATACAAGATCTGCGTATTTCTGGGCAAGTCCTGCCTTATAGTGCTGTGTCTCCTTGTCAAGGCAGATCGTTTCGAGAACTTCATGGGCATGGTAGAGTATAGTGCCGCCGGGGGTCTCATAAACACCTCTGGACTTCATACCGACAAGTCTGTTCTCGACAACATCGAAGAGACCGATACCGTTCTCACCGCCGAGCTTGTTGAGCTTTTTGATAAGTGTTACGCCGTCCATTTTCTCACCGTCAAGCGCTACAGGGATACCCTTTTCAAAGGAGATCGTAACATAGGTGGGCTTGTCGGGAGCCTGCTCGGGGGAAACGCCGAGTTCAAGGAAGCCGGGCTTGTTGTACTGAGGTTCGTTTGCGGGATCTTCGAGGTCAAGACCTTCGTGAGAGAGGTGCCAGAGGTTCATGTCCTTCGAGTAGTTGGTCTCTCTTGTGATCTTTATCGGTACATTATGTGCCTCCGCATAGTCGATCTCCTGATCTCTGGACTTGATATCCCATATTCTCCAGGGAGCTATGATCTTCATATTCGGGGCAAGAGCCTTTATAGTGAGTTCAAAACGAACCTGATCATTGCCCTTTCCTGTGCAGCCGTGGCAGATAGCGTCCGCGTTCTCCTTCTTTGCGATCTCAACGATCCTCTTGGCGATAGGGGGACGCGCAAATGATGTACCGAGCAGATATCCTTCATATTTTGCTCCGGCTTTGAGGGTCGGGAATATGAAGTCATTAACGAATTCGTCCTGTATATCTTCAATATAGAGTTTGGAAGCGCCTGTTTTCTTTGCTCTTTCTTCAAGACCGACTATTTCGGAATCCTGACCTACATTTCCCGCAACGCATATTACTTCACAACCGGGATAAGTTTCTTTGAGCCACGGGATAATAATAGATGTGTCGAGTCCGCCCGAATAAGCCAGTACCACTTTTTTGATTTCGTTTGCCATTTTGTTATACTCTCCTTCAGAAAAAAAGATATTGATACATATTATTATACACCAAATATTCACAATGTCAAGCTTTTTTATACGGATAAGTGCATATTATTCTGCATAAAATGCATAAAATGTGAATATAATTCAAAATAAGAAATTTCATTTTTTATTTAAATATGAAAAAAGCTGTTCATAGTTCTTGACAAAACGAATGTTCGCGTGTATAATATTAATATGAACGCGCAGCGGAGCTTTCGTTCATGTCCGCTGTTTAATAAAGACGGAAGGTATATATGATGCTGTTAGGTGAAAAACTGGAAATTCTTATTAGCCGAAAGAATATGAGCAAGACCGAGTTTGCCGAAAGCGTGGGTATTACATACCGCGGGCTTGCCAATTACCTCAACGGTTCCAGAAAGCCGAAAAAAGAGGTACTGGAAAAGATATGCGCCAAACTGGATACAACGGCTGATTTTATAACAGATGACAGTAAGAACCTTATCCTTGACAGCAAGGAAAGGTTTGTATTCAATTCAAAATCCGATTCGGCTTCTATAAGGGAAGCCGCCGATTATCTTGAGCGCGGAAAACAGATATTTGAAAGCAGTGAGATGAGCCCTGATGACAAAAAAGCCTTGTTTGCCTGCCTTACAGAACTGTATTTCAATGCCGCTCAGCCCAAAGAACAGGCGCAGTAGTGCCGTTCACTGATTTGCACCGAGTGAACGGTATTCACGGAGGTCATAAATGGATAAAGAAAAAATAGCGCGGATCAATTTCCTTGCCAGAAAATCGAAAAATGAAGGGCTGACAGAGGAAGAAAAATCCGAACAGACCACACTGCGCAATGAATACAGACAATATATGAGAAACGGTTATATGGCAGAGTTTTCAAATACATATATAGTTGATAAAAACGGAAACAAACGGAGTTTGCTTAAAAAGTGAGCGTTTATGAAAATGTCAGGTTTGCGCAGATAGGGTATTCTGCTGTATTTGACAAGGAGAAGAAATGTTTCTCTTCAGACGATAATGAGCTGATGCGCAGGCTTGAGAAACAAGCCGGTATCAGAACCGCCATGAAGATAAATCTTGGTAATCTGAAATCATTTGAGCATAGATTTTCGTACCGGAAGATCAGATACCGTGCCACGTTTACTCCGTTTCATGAGAGATTTTATCTTTGCCGTGTCTATCCGGAAGACTGCTATATGAAACACGCGTATTCGGAGCTGTACAAAAGTATCTCCGATATCCGTATGAATGCCGCTGAAATGATCTGCTCCGTCAAAAAGCTTGATGAAAGGCTGATATCCATTAATGCCGGTGAGCTTCGGAGTTATACTTCGTTTCTGCTGAGTTCAGCGGAAAAAGAATATGCCTGTGCGACCGAGATCCTCGGAATATTCGATAAGCAGCATATTTTTGAATATATACCTATAGTCAAATACCTTGCCGGAACCGCGGAGCGCATAAAAAAGAACAATGCGATCATAGGAAAACGGGTCATACTTGAAACAACTCTGAATAAAAGTGTGGCAAGAGTAAATCATATTCTGCTGGAAGCTGCTGTATCCTGTATTGTGAAGTTTTTCTACAAGATACTGCAGAAAGATGAAGAGGTATTGCTGAGGATAACAGGAACAGATTCCGGTGAACTCAGGATGAAGGCTGATTTTGAGTCGAAGACTGCGTTGAATATCGAAGAACTCGGTATGGATATCGGACTGATACGTTGTGTTTTTGAAGCGCTTGACGGAAAAGCAGTCATTGATATTGACGGTAACAAAATCAGTTTACGGGGTGAAGTTCCGGTCTCTCTTTCAAATTATTTCAACAGGATAAAAGGTATTTATGAGGAATTTGACGAGAATGAACTGTATGATCCGGAACAGAAGAATATTCTTAACGCGCCGGAAAGTGACAAGAATAAATATTATGCACTCCACTCACGAAAATCGGAATACAGGGAAGATCTTCTTGAACTTATATGGAATATAGCTATGAATTCATTCTATGAAGAAATAATTGCATAATACATCGGAGAATATTCATTTTATACCTGTATTTCTTTCATTTTTTTCAAAAAAATATAAATCTATCACATAATTTTCACAATAACGGGCTATAATAAATTCAGTTAAGGGGTCACCCTTAATGATGATTAATGATGAGTTAATCATAATTTCCTCTCCCAACATTTCATTGTTTATTATTTGATTTGATCTTTTCCCGAGGTGGGAAGTCCGTTCAGTACAGAACATTGGTTCTTTACTGGACTTTTTTTTACCCGATACCAGTACTATATAAAATATATGGAGGGCAGTATGTACAAAATATTGGTGGCAGACGATGAACAGAATATAAGGGAAGTAATACGTGAATATGCAGAATTTGAAGGACACGAGGTCAAAGAAGCCGTTGACGGTATGCAGGCTGTCGAAATGGCTAAGAATGAAGACTTTGATATAATCATTCTTGATGTGATGATGCCTAAACTTGACGGGTTTTCTGCATGTAAGGAGATACGCAAGACAAAAAATACTCCCGTGCTAATGCTTTCTGCACGCGGGGAGGAGTATGACAAGCTGTTCGGGTTTGAGATCGGTGCGGACGATTATGTTGTCAAGCCTTTTTCTCCGAAGGAAGTGCTTGCGAGGGTGAATGTCATCGTCAAACGCAATCACACAGTAGCAGCAGCCTCTGAAACAGTAAAATTTGAAGGACTTGAGATCAATTTCACCGCAAGAAGTGTGACCATAGACGGTGAAAAAGCAAATCTTACTCCGAAAGAGTATGATCTTCTGTTCTATCTTGTCCGCAACAAGAACATCGCTCTTACAAGGGACAAGCTTCTGTCGGAAGTATGGGGCTATGATTTCTTCGGAGATGACAGAACGATCGATACTCATATAAAGATGCTCCGGAACAACCTCGGTGAATACCGTAAGTTTATTGTGACTCTTCGCGGAATGGGGTATAAGTTTGAGGTATGACGGACCTTAAAGAAAATTCCGGAAAAAAACTTTTTAAGATGAGCATACGGTTCAGGATATGGCGGAGTTTCTTCCTGTTCACCGTAGCTATACTTGTATTTCTGTTCGTATCGCAGGTAGTATTCATGCCTGCGATATACCGTTTTATAAAAACTCAGGAGTGTATTTCCACAGCCCTTGATATAAAAAATGCGTGGGATACAGACAATATCAAGACGGTAATAGATGAAAACGCCCGTATGAAACAGCTCGGAATATTAATTCATTTTCCCACGTCGATAACAGGCGGACTTCCTTTCACATATTCCCGCGATACCACCGGATCGTCTGTTTCCATTGACCGCCGTGTGAGTGATGAAATGGTCGAGGAACTGAAAAATTCCAAAACGGGAATGATATTCTTTCCGGTCGATGATGATACCAAGGAGTCGTTCCTGCTTGCCACATACGTCGGAACAACAGATGAGCCTGTAGGTTACATTTTCATATATGCGTTTCTGGAACCGACCGGTACTACTACGCAGATACTTGCAAATATATTCCTGATGTCCTCTCTTGTGATAATCTTCGTAACGCTGGTCGTATCGGTCATTATTTCTTCAAAAATATCACAGCCGTTGATCAGACTGTCAAAATCCACCGATAAACTGATAACCGGTGAATTCAATGTGGAACCTTCACCGCACGATTACAGTGAGATAGTGATCCTCACAGACAATCTGAACAAGGCTTCCGATGAGATCAATAAAACGGAGAATCTTCGCAAGGATCTGCTTGCGAACATATCTCATGATCTGCGGACGCCGCTTACAATGATAAAAGCTTATGCTGAAATGATAAGGGATCTTTCGGGTAATAACCCTGAAAAACGGGAAAAGCACCTCGGCGTTATAATTGAGGAAGCCGACAGACTGACCCAGCTTGTAAATGATCTGCTCAATCTTTCCAAATTGCAGAGCGGCGCCGTAGCACTTGACAGAAAGGTGGTCAATTTCAGCTCTTTTCTGCGCGGCATTGTATCCCGTTTCTCTATGCTCGATGAAACAAAAATAGAGCTTGAATGTGAGGATAATATATATGCAAGCTTTGATACGACTCAGATGGGACAAGCTGTATATAATCTAATAATAAATGCGATCAATTATTCGGGAGTTGACACTGTTACTGTCCGGCTCTACGGTATAGACGGCGGAAAAGTCCGTTTTGAAGTCGAGGATAAGGGAGTCGGGATATCCGCCGAGGCTCTGCCGCATATATGGGAGCGTTATTATAAAGTCAACCGTTCCGAGAACTATAAGCGCACTGTGAAAGGAACAGGTCTTGGACTTTCCATAGTCAAGGGTGTGTTTGAATGTCACGGCTTTGAGTATGGTGCCGAGAGCGAAGAAGGCAAGGGGACTATGTTCTGGTGTGAATGTGAGCGGGAGCAGCCGGTCAATGAGAACGTATGAATATCTTATAGATGATGCTCACAACGGCACCGAGACAGGAAAATTCCTCAGAGCGCTCGGTTACAGCAGGGCATCTGTCGTTAAACTGAAGTACAGTGACGGGCTGTTTCTTAACGGAAAGCATATCAGGACGGTGGATAGGGTTATGACCGGCGACACTCTGACGGTATGTTTCCGTGAGTCCTCTGATGCTGTGCCTAATCGGGCGCTTCATGCAGATATATTGTACGATGACGATGATGTGGCAGTATTTGATAAGCCTGTCGGAATGCCGGTACATCGCTCGAGCGGTCATAATGATGATACCCTTGAAAATCTGTTTGCTGCACTGTATCCCGATACAGCATTTCATGCCGTGAGCAGACTTGACAGGAATACATCGGGAATAGTCATAATCGCAAAGAACAAATTCACAGCCTCAAAGCTGATGTCCGATGAAAGGTTTCATTGCCATAAGCTCTATTATGCGGCGGTCAATGCGGATTTTACCGATAAATACGAAGCCGAAGGATATATTGAAGCCCCGATAGCCCGTGAGAATGACAGTATAATCAGACGTATGGTGCGTGAGGACGGAGTTTATGCAAGGACGGAATATAAAGTTCTCGGAAAGACAAACAATGCCGTTTTGCTTGAGATCTCGCTTATCACCGGTCGGACACATCAGATAAGGGTCCATTTTTCCTATATCGGATTTCCGCTTCTCGGAGATGATCTGTATGGCGGAGACTGCTCACTTATAGGCCGGCAGGCACTTCATTGCGGAAAAGCCGGTTTCACTCATCCCGTCACAGGTGAGAAAATATCTGTCGAAGCTCCGTTTCCGTGTGATATTGAGATGCTTCTCGGAAATATAATATAATAAATGTATAACTACGGAGAGAGAAAATGTCGGAAAACAAACTTAATGTATGTCTGCTGAACGATTCGTTCCCGCCGCTGATAGACGGAGTGGCGACAACAGTCATCAATTATGCGAAAATAATACAGAGCGAACTGGGGAGCGCTACTGTCGTAACACCGGCTTATCCCGGCGCGGAAGATAATTACAGCTTTCCGGTGGTCAGGTATTCAAGCCTGTCAACCGAAAAGCAGCTCGGATACCGTGCCGGATATCCGTTCAGCGCCTCGAAGCTTGAAGCAATGAAAAACCAGCATTTTGATGTGATACACAGTCACTGTCCCTTTGCTTCAACGGTTTTTGCGAGGAATTTAAAGGAAAAGAACGGCGCTCCTTTGATAATGACATATCATACCAAATTTGACGAGGATATAAAAAGAGTGCTGGACAGTCCGCTTCTTGAACCTCAGATCACCAGATTTGTCGTTCAGAACATTTCCGTTTGTGATGAAGTATGGACGGTAAGCCGCGGTGCCGGTGAAAATCTTCGCAGCATCGGTTATGAAGGAGACTATATCATAATGCAGAACGGTGTTGATTTTCCGAAAGGCAGAGCGCTTTCGGAAGATGTTGATGCGCTGCGTGTGACTTATGACCTTGATCCCGATGTACCGTTGTTTTTGTTTGTTGGAAGGCTTTTCTGGTACAAAGGTTTCAGAGTGCTGCTTGATGCACTGAAAATTGTGAAAGATCAGGGGATAGACTTCCGTATGATGGTCGTAGGCGACGGAGGCGATGCGGAAGACATAAAAGCGGAAGCGGAGTCGCTCGGTATTATGGATAAGTTTATTTTCACAGGTGCGGTGAATGACCGGGCAGAACTTCGGGTGTACTATACTGCCGCAGATCTGTTTGTTTTTCCTTCGGAGTATGATACAAACGGAATAGTTGTGCGGGAAGCCGCAGCCTGTGAGCTTCCGAGCCTGCTTATCAAAGGCAGCTGCGCGGCGGAGGATTTCACACACTACAAAGATGCGATCCTTGTGGCAAATGATGCCAAAGCAATAGCCGAAGAACTGGTGTATGCCGCCCTGCATACAGATGCTCTTCCAAAGCTCGGTGAGAATGCCATGAATGATGTTTATCTGTCATGGGAGGACGCTGTAAAGCGGGCTTACGAGCGTTATCAGACAGTTATTGACAACTATAAGCGCGGCATAACTCAGTGCAGGGAGACAAAGACACAGGAGATCCTGTATTCATCGGTTTCGAGTATAACCAATTCCATACAGAAAGTCCGCAGTATCACAGCTCTCGCCAAACGAAAGACTATCAAGGCTATCACAGGTACTATAAGTGCCGGGTTATCGCGAAAGGACAAATAGAAATAATGACCGCCGTATTCTTTTTCGGAATACGGCGGCTTTTATATTATTTTAATTCTGCACTGTCTCCTGAGCGGATATATGTGAATTTCGTTTCCTTATAAATTCGACAAATTCTGCTTTCGGCAAAGGACGTGAAAAGAAGAAACCTTGTATGTAATTGCAGTTCATCAGCGTGTATTTTTCAACCATTTCCGCTGTTTCAAGACCTTCCACAACTATTTCCAGTTCCATTGCTTTAAGCATTTTTACGGTATTCTGAACAACTATCATAAGTCTGGAATTATCATTGAAATTGACGAATGTCCTATCTAGTTTTACGATTTTAAGGGGAAGGGAAGCCATTCTCTGCATATTGGAATATCCGGTGCCGAAATCGTCCAGTGAGAAGGTGAAACCGGCGTTCAGCAAGGCGGTAAGGTTCTCTGCTATTATGCTCTGTGTCTGTGAATCAGCCGATTCGGTGATCTCAAGGTTGATCTGATCTGCGGTGACTCCGTATTTCTTCATGGTTGCTATAAGGTCACCGGCAAGCCCGCCCTGCATACACTGCATGATCGAGAGATTGACTTCGATATATTCAAGCCCGAGGTCTCTGAATTCATCGCTTGCGATAAATTTGCAGACTTCCTCGAATACATACATACCTATTTTCAGTATCGCACCGGATTTTTCGGAAGCGGGAATGAATATTTCGGGTGAGATAAAACCGTATTTTTCGTCATACAGGCGTATCAAAGCCTCTGCCGAACGGAAGCAGCCCTCATTGACAGAGTATATAGGCTGATAATAAACTTCAAACTTATTGTTTATGACCGCGTCGTTCAGTATCTTGTCAAGGCTGCTCATAAGATCATATTTGCTGTGATCCAGCATTTGCGACGCATAAAGAACTTTTCCGGTAAAATGGAATTTTGACAGATCTTTTCCAAACTCCATTATAGTATCAAAATCACTTATGTCTTCCGGACATCTTACTATACAAACATAAGTTATCAGACTCACTTCCATGCCGTTGACAGGCATTTTAGGCTTGAGAGCCGCATTTATGGCCTCCGCTATAAAATCCGTTTTATCATGATAGTCCTGTTCGATCACTACCCGGTAGCTGCCCTTATCGAGATAGTACATAGCGGCAGATGTCTGGGACTGTTTTACTATCTTCGATATGGTGTGAGCGGTCATTCTGAGCAGCTTATTGGTACTTTCGTAATTGAGTATTTCCTGAATGGAAAGGAAATTAGCTATATTTATCTGTATCACATCGAAGTTTTTTTGATTTGAGAAATTCCTTCTCATATCCACCGCATAGGCGTTGAATTTATAGATCCCGGTATTAAAGTCTATAAGAGCTTCCGGTCTTTGTATGAACATTGCTATAAACAGCAGAGCAAGCGATATTGCGAACATTTCGATACGAATGCTTCGATCGACGATCTGTATTATCACGGCGACGGTAAGCAGCGGGAAGATGCTCAGAAGTCCTGCAAGGACAGAAGCGGAGAAGAGCCTTCGGTATATTATAAGATATATTATACCCGCACTGCACCATAAAAGTGCCATTATATACAGCACATTCATAAACCAGCCGCGATGGTAGGTACAGTCTGTAATTATGAAAACCATACCGTTGAATGTGTTTAATATCATTATAACGGCATAGAAAACAGAAGGACAGATCGCAAAATAAACAATGGCACGTTTTTGGCCGAATTTATGGAAAGTATCTGTTTGTGCGATGATATAAAGAAGATAGAGAGGGGGAGTGATATTATGAAAATAAAGGTACAAAGCGTGACAAATATACTGAGCTGTCTGATAATCGGGTATTTTGTACTGATCGAATGCCTGAGCCACTATATCGAAGAAGCATGAGAAAATACATACAAACAGTGTGAAGATAAACAGCTGGTTTATTTTGCCGCGTGTCATTTTTCTGAAATAAGTAGCAGCCAATATAAATGAAAGTATCAGGAAAGCACAGAAATCAAATGTCTGTAAAGTGAACATTGCATTTTCCTTCTTTACACAATTAATCTATTATATTATACTATATTTGTGATCAAAAGTCAATATTACGGTTGAAAATAGTTGAATTTATTTGTGCAAAACAAACAATTTCTATCAGTGATTTATTTGCGTATTGCTTAACGAAATATTATTCTTGACAAAATCGGTCATAAGTTATAAAATTATAGTATAATGATTATGTGAGGTCTGTGGTTATGGAAAATTTATGTTTTGAAAACAGGGAACTGTCCTGGCTGCGCTTTAACGAGCGGGTGCTTGAAGAAGCAGAAGATGAACGTCTTCCGCTCTGTGAAAGACTGTCATTTTTATCTATTTTTCAGAGTAATCTTGATGAATTTTTCATGGTAAGGATAGGAAGTCTGCATGATATGATGCTGCTTGACAGCGAGAGCCGTGATAATAAGACGAAAATGACATCAGAAGAGCAGATAGACGCTGCTGTCGGACGTATAAGAGAACTGAGCGTAAGACGCGACAAGGTTTACCGCACTCTGATCGAAAAACTTGAGGAGCAGGGTATTACTCTTCTTGATTTCTCAAAACTCAGCGAGAAGTCCGAGAAATATATAGTCGATCTTTTCAAAGAAGATTTCATGCCGCTCCTGTCAACTTTTGTCGTTGGCAAAAAGCAGTCTTTTCCGTTCCTCCAGAACAAAGAGATCTATGCGGTCGCCACACTTGTCGGGAAAAGCTCGAAAAATGAAAAGGGCGATAAAAATGAAAAACTGAAGATCGGCATAGTTCCCTGCGGAAGCAGTGTTTTTCCGAGACTGATCCCCGTTCCGGAACGTACTGGTTGTTTCATACTCGCGGAGGAACTGATCCTTCACTGTCTGCCGATCGTATTCAGCGGATATAAGATCAAGTATTCGGCTCTTGCCAGAATAACCCGGAATGCCGATATTGACGCAGACCGTATCTATGATGAAGATCTGAATTACCGCGATCACATGGCGGAAGTCGTCAAACTCCGTAAAAAGCTTTGTCCGGTACGTATCGAACTGTATGGTAATATAGAGAGCGAAACAGTAAAAAAACTCTGTGAACAGATAAAACTCGATCATAAAATGGTCTTCAAATATGAGACCCCGCTTGATGTGTCATTCTTCTCCGGTATTACCGATCAGCTCAGAAGCCGTACAGAGCTTTTCTATGCCCCGCGTCACCCTCAGAAAAGTCCCGATTTTGATGAAACACGTCCTATCCTCGATCAGATCGAGGAAGAGGATAAAATGCTTCATTACCCCTACCAAAGCATTCGTCCGTTCCTGCTGATGCTTAATCAGGCTGCTAACGATCCGTGCGTTATCTCAATAAAGATGACCCTTTACCGTCTTGCAAGCGACAGCAAGGTCGTTGAAAGTCTGGTCGAAGCTGCCGAGAACGGTAAACAGGTGGATGTTCTTGTTGAACTTAAAGCCCGTTTTGATGAAGAAAACAATATTGAATGGAGCCGCAGGCTGGAACGGGCAGGCTGTCATGTTATCTATGGACTTGACGGTATGAAAGTTCACAGTAAGCTCTGTCTCATACTTCGCCGTAAGGGAGATGAGATAAAATATATCACGCAGGTGGGGACCGGAAACTATAATGAAAAGACAAGCCGGTTCTATACAGATATCGCGGTGATGACTGCGGATCCTGCGATAGGACATGAAGCTTCCGCTGTATTCCAGGCTCTTACTTTAGGCGAAACTGTGGATCATACACAGCATCTGCTTGTTGCGCCGCACTGCCTTCAGAACAGACTGATCGACCTTATTGACCGTGAGATCGAACGTCAGAAACAAAACGGCAGCGGTCATATCCGTCTGAAAATGAACAGTCTTACCGATAAGACTCTTATGGATAAGCTGATAGACGCCAGCAGAGCGGGAGTGAAGATAGAAATGGTGGTGCGCGGTATCTGCTGCCTGCGTCCCGGGGTAGAAGGAATAACCGACAATGTAAAGGTGATCAGTATTGTCGGACGTTACCTGGAACATTCGAGAATATATATTTTCGGTGACGGTGAGAATGCAGAGTACTATATCTCAAGCGCGGACTGGATGACGAGGAATACGCTGCGCCGTGTTGAGGTCGCTCTGCCTATACGTTCTCAGAAGATAAAAGACAGACTTGAATACATTTTCGGTATGCTTGAGAATGATAATGTACAGGCTCGTGATATGAGAGCGGACGGTTCCTATGTCCGCCGCTATCCCGGAAAAAATAAGGCAGTGTCATGCCAGAATATACTTTATGACGAGGCATATCGCCTTGCATCCATTATACAGTGATGAAGAGACTAGTAATAGGAATGACAGCACACGTCGATTCCGGAAAAACGACGCTTGCGGAGGCATTGCTATATACAGGCGGTGCTGTCAGGAAACTCGGCAGGGTAGATCATGGTGATGCGTTCCTTGATACCCATTCGATAGAAAAGAAACGCGGAATAACGGTTTTTTCAAAACAAGCTGTAATGTGTGTCGGTGATACAGAGTTTACGCTTCTTGATACACCCGGCCATGTGGATTTTTCGGCAGAGACCGAGCGCACATTCTCCGTACTTGACGCTGCGATACTGGTTATAAGCGGTACAGACGGTGTTCAGAGCCATACTGAGACGTTGTGGGAACTGTTAAGAAAATATAACGTTCCGGTTTTCATATACGTTAATAAAATGGATATTACCGCTTTTGGAAGAGATTATCTTATGGCAGACCTTACTCACCGATTAAGCGGTTCGGTCATAGATTTTTCAGCGGAAAAAGATGTGATCGATGAGAATGCCTCTCTTTGTTCGGAAGAACTGATGAACGAATATCTGTCTCTCGGAAGCATATCCGAAAACACACTCGCTCACGCAGTGATGAAACGTGAGGTATTTCCGTGCGTGTTTGGTTCCGCACTGAAGCTGAAAGGGATTGACCGGCTTATTGATATATTGCGCAAATATACTGCTGAAAGTGAACGCCCCGATAAATTCGGAGCAATAGTATATAAGATATCAACAGATAACGGTACGAGACTTGTACATCTGAAAATAACCGGCGGTACACTGAAAGTTAAGACAACGATAGAGTGCGGGCGCGATAATACACCGGAAAAGGTCGATCGCATCCGTGTCTATTCGGGGATCAAATACAAAACCGTTGATGAAGTGCCGGCAGGGACGCTCTGTGCAGTGGAGGGGCTGTCGTCCGCGTACGCGGGAGAAGGACTTGGTTCTGAACGTGATACTATGAAACCGTTCCTTGAGCCTGTATTGTCATATAGGGTAATATGTCCAGAGAATACAGACGCACAGACGGTTTATGCCAAACTGAAGCAGCTCGGTGAGGAAGATCCGACGCTTCATTTGTCGTGGAATGACAGGCTTAAAGAGATAAGGCTGGATCTTATGGGAGAGATACAGCTTGAGATACTGAGAACTATTATTTCTGAGCGTTTCGGATTTGATGTTTCGTTTGATGAGGGAAGTATAGCATACAAGGAAACTATAGCGGGAAAAGTTGAAGGGGTCGGTCATTATGAGCCTCTCAGACACTATGCCGAAGTTCATCTCATAATGGAGCCGCTGCCGCGTGGGAGCGGATTGATATTTGAAAGCAGTGTCCCGGAGGACAGGCTTGCAGTCAACTGGCAGAGACTTATTCTTACACATCTCGCTGAGAAAACACATCTTGGAGTTCTTACGGGATCACCTGTCACCGATATGAAAATAACCGTCGCAGGCGGCAAAGCACACCTCAAACACACAGAGGGCGGAGATTTCAGGCAAGCGACCTATCGTGCTGTAAGAATGGGTCTGATGTCGGCAGAAAGTATTCTGCTCGAACCGTATTATGACATCAGGATAGAACTTCCCGACGAATTCGTCGGGAGGGCTATGAGCGATCTGCAAAGACTTGACGCGGAATTCTCACAACCTGTGCCGATAGATGATGAAAACGGTATTTCAGAGATCACCGGAACAGCTCCGATCGCAAAAATGCGCGGATATCAGAGTGAGTTATCCGGTTATACAAAAGGACGAGGAAAGTTTTCCTTCTCATTCCGCGGCTTTTTTCCGTGTAAAGAACAGGATAAGATCGTTTCCGGGATAGGCTATCTTCCGGAGGCGGACCTTGACAATACTCCGGACAGTGTTTTCTGTTCGCATGGCGCCGGTTTTGCTGTCAAATGGAATGAAGTGAAGGACTATATGCACGTTCCGTCCGTGCTTGCTCCGGTAAGAATCGCGGAATCCCGGACTGTACCTGTTCGTCACAGCTCGTCTCCTGTATCATACGATGATAAGGAGTTAATGGCTATATTTGAGCGGACGTACGGCAAGATCAACCGTGACCCGCGAAATGCCATGGTCACCGAAAAGAAAAGGAACGAGAAGGAATATGTATATAAGCCGGTACAGACAGGCGATGAATATCTGCTCGTTGACGGGTATAATATCATATTCTCATGGGATGAACTGAATAAACTGGCGAAGGAAGATCTTGATCTTGCAAGGAATACTCTGATAAATGCTATGTGTAATTACCGTGGATTTACCGCGTGTAAGCTGATACTGGTATTTGATGCGTACAAAGTCAAGGGAAATGTACGTGAGGTCGAGGAGATCAACGGGATAACCGTTATCTATACCAAAGAAGCCGAAACTGCCGATATGTATATTGAAAAAGCAACTCATGAGCTGAGCAGAAAGCATCGTGTTCGTGTAGCAACTTCGGACAGGCTGGAGCAGATAATTATTCTGGGAAACGGAGCCTACAGAATGTCGGCTTCGGAGTTTCATGATGAAGTAATGAATACCGAACGGGAGATCAGAGAGATAATATTCGGCAATAATTCGTCCAATTCTCTGAGGTGATGAATGAAGAAAGGGGGAAAGGAAAATGATCCTTCGTGAATTTAAAGCGGAAGATGCGTCTGTCATCTGCAAATGGCTTCGGAATGCTGAGGAATTATATAAATGGTCGGCAGACAGATTTAATAAATTTCCTCTCACATCATCTGATATAAATAACAGCTATTCATCACAGACAGCGACAAGACGCTTCTTTCCGCTTACTATGATCGATAATAATAACGATGTCAGGGGGCATTTTATAATTCGATATCCAAGAGAAGATGATGATTCCTCCGTCCGTTTCGGGTTTGTAATCGTTGATCCTGATTCAAGAAATAAGGGTTTTGGAAAAGAAATGATCCTTTTGGGGATAGAATATGTGAAAGAACATTTTTCTGTAAAAAGAATAGATTTAGGTGTATTCATCAATAATGAAATTGCAAAGCGTTGTTATGAGTCTGTCGGGTTCAGAGAATACAACCGGCGGCAATGTGAAATGCCGATAGGGGTATGGACTTGTATAGACATGGAATTGCACATTGATCAAAAATAAGATACAGATGCAAAAAAAAGCCGTTCTTTGAAAAAGAGAACAGCTTTTTCTTTTATAGTTGTTGACAAATTTATTCAACAATGGTATAATTTAATTGTAAAAAAGAATAATAGGCTTTTCGTTCGCGAGGAGGTGTGTATTATGAAAATATGCGGAATAGTGGCTGAATACAACCCTTTTCATAACGGTCATAAGTACCATATCGAAAAGACAAAGGAACTTTACGGCGCAACTCATATAGCCGTCGTAATGAGCGGAAACTTTACTCAACGCGGAGATGCGGCGATCTATGACAAATTCAGAAGAGCAGAGACAGCATTGAAAAACGGTGCGGATCTTGTGATAGAGCTGCCTGTTGCGTATGCTCTCGGAAGCGCGGAACAGTTCGCTTCCGGAGCCGTGTCATTGCTGAATTCACTCGGTTGTATAGAGATGATAAGCTTCGGAAGTGAATGCGGCGATGTTTCACTGCTTGAAGAGACAGCCGGAGCGGTCATATTTGCACAGCAGCATGATGATTTCTTCGCTTATATGAAGACCGGCGACAGTTATCCTGTCGCATTGCAGAAAACTATTGAGAAATATTATGAGGAAGATATTATTGACGCCCTTACCGCACCGAACAATACTCTTGCCGTAGAGTATCTTAAAGCACTGAGCGAGTACGGTTCATCTATCAGACCGGTAACGATAAAGCGCGTCGGAACACAGCACGACAGCGGCAAAACAAGCGGATATTATGCTTCGGCGGCACAGATCAGGCGTTCGATACTTGCGGGAGAAGATATAAGCGCATTTGTACCTGAACTGCCCGAAGCATTTGACAGTGACTATGCGGATATACGCAATCTGGAAACGGCAATACTTGCTAAACTGCGTACTATGTCTCCGGAAGAACTGGAGAAAGCGCCCAATGTTCTTATGGGACTGGAGAACCGTATCTATAAGGCTGCCCGTGTTTCAACAAATCTTGCGGAGTTGTATATGCTTATCAAGACAAAGCGCTATACCATGTCAAGAATACGCAGGATAATCATGGCGGAATTCATAGGGATAAAGAAATCCGACCTTAAATCTCCTCCGCCCTATGTGAGAATTCTCGGAATGAACGGCAAAGGCAAGGAGATCCTTTCAGCGGCAGAATGTGCTCTGCCGATAGATACCTCATTGAGAGCGCTCTCGGAAATGGGGACAAAAGCCGCACATTGTGCCGCGCTTGAAGCAAGGGCGGGCGACTTATACGGACTCGCATTTGACAAAAAGAGAGTATGCGGACTTGATTATACTTCCAAACCGATAATTATAAGCTGAATAAAGAAATAATGGCTGTACGGGAAACCGTACAGCCAATTTCTATACTTTTTCAATACATAATGAGTAAGTTTTTACTTCACCGGGATCGGCGGTCTGAATACCTCGTTTTTCATTGAATACTCCGCTGTCGGTGTCATAGTCATCACAGCCGCACCACGGCTCGATACAAACGAAAGGAGCCTTCTTGTGATCCGGAGTCCATACTCCAAGGGTCTCAAACCCTTTCCAGCTTAGTTTTACGCCTTTTCCGCTTTTTTCGGAGACAAGCAAAACAGACTTCGATCTTATTGTGTCGAAATAAACACAGTCATTGTCAAACAGGGGATAAGCAAGTCTGAATTCCCGTGAATCATTTAATCTTCCGATACGGTCATTGTCTCCCCACATCCTCGTTTCAAGATTCATGACAGGACTATTTACAGTCTCGTTTTTCTCAAAAACAAGTTTATAGTCTGTGAACTCAGTGCCGTCTTCGTTCGGGCAGGCGAAAGCTGGATGAGCGCCGATACAATAAGGCATAGGCATGGAACTGTTATTCTTTACGGTGTATGTGATCGAGATCCCGTTCTCTGCCAGAGTGTATTTAAGGGAGAGCAGAAAATCAAAAGGGAAGCTCTTTTTTGTCGTCTCATCTGACGAGAATGAGAATTCGGCAGAATTCTCCGATAGCTTATCTGCTGAGAATACATTGTCACGTGCAAACCCGTGTTTGGTTATTGAATATTCTTTTCCGTTGATAAATGTCTTTCCGTTTCGCAGATTACCGATCATCGGGAAGAGCAGGGGAGAAGTTTTTCCCCAGAATGCGGGATCCGCACACCACATCAGTTCTTCTCCGTTTATACAGAGAGAGCGGAGTTCCGCGCCTTTATCAAGTATATCGGCAGTTGTGCTGCCGCAGTTTAATCTGATCTCCATTTTTTCTCCTTGTATCAGCCCTCGGCATCTTTTGCACGCTGTGCATCTATGTCATTCTGCGCCAATATGATACGTTCGGGAAGTTCTCTCGCTGTTCCTTCAAAATCAGGCAGCTCAGACCATGTCATTACAATATCGGAGTTAATTGCTTTCTTGAAAAAGTCAACCGACATCTTTTCTTCGTTTATTTTAGGGATCCCGATAACTGTTGAGCCTTTAAAAATAAAGTCTCCGTTCCACGGCATAAAGAAAAGCCATTTTACGGTGTCAATATTTGCCGCAAGCTCATCGGGGTCGGGAATATATCCGCACTCCGAAAGCGCAAGCATCTTGCCGTCTGCTGTTATTTTGGCAAGGTTGTTATAGCTTGTAGCCAGTACCGAATGATCTTCTTTGGAGGGATAAACATCTATCCCGGCTATATCATACGTGTTTGCGTGAACAGAGGCGTGTTTGTTCTGACCGTTCCATACCCATATAAGATTTGTAAGTTTATGATAGTTCTCAAGGCGGTCATATATCATATACCAAAGTTTCTGATAACATTCCTTTTCTGCCATTTCTTTGGAAGATATCCCCCACCAGAACCAAGCGCCGCTTGCTTCATGGAGCGGTCTCCACAGTACAGGCACACCTGCGGATTCAAGCCTCTGGAGTTCGTGGGCTATAAGGTCAATATCATGAACGGCAACTTCATATTCCTTTGTACCGGGAGTAACGGCATTTTCTATGCTGAATGTCGTATATGGATTGCCCGCACCCTCCGTATAGAATGCCTCACCCGTATTATCGGGGTCATTGATATCACAAGGAACGTTCCAATGCCAGCAGAAATAAACTATACCGTTAGACTTGGTATGCCAGTCTATAGCCATCTGAGTCCAGTCTTCGCCGTCACCGTTTGGCGTAGTCTTGAATATGAAATCAAATCCCTTTATCGCAGGAAGATCATCTGTATAGTAATAGTAAGCCAGACTTTCCTTATCATTACGATTGCTCATCTGCTGCGCTGACAGTACTTTCTTTCCGTAGATCTCACGCAGCCATTGGTAAAGAGCAAGGGTTTCGGGATTTGTGTTTTCGGATACCGGGTGATCTTCGCTTACTGTCCTGGCATCAAGCTTTGCGATAAGTGCGTCAAAATCGGTCTCATATTTAAGTGCGGCTTCCATGTCAACATCGCCGTCCGCGGTCATTGCGACCGGGTTTGACAGTGGTTTTTCCGAAGATACGGCAGATGTATCCGAAGATGTT
>CAMVGH010000006.1 GCA_947166945.1 uncultured Clostridia bacterium | reverse complement strand
GGGGAGGGAGGAGACCCTTTCTCGAAAGGGTCCCTTCCTTCTCCTCTTCCTTCCTCCCCCTGCGCTCTCCTCCTGCCGCAGGCTTATGCCTGGGAGAAACTGGACTTATCGGCGCCGCAAAGCGGACAAGCGAAGTCCTCGGGAAGATCCTCGAATTTGGTGCCGGGAGCTATGCCGTTTTCGGGATCACCGACAGCCTCGTCGTATTCCCAGCCGCAAAGATCGCATACATACTTCATGGAAAATGACCTCCTTTCGTTATGGTTTATTTTGCTATAATGCCGTATTTATCGGGACGGCGGTCTCTGAATAGCCCCCACCCGAGCCGCAGCTCGTCGATCTCCGCGAGATCGAACTCTGCTGTTATGACCGCGTCACGTTCGCGGTCACATTCCTTTATAATTTCGCCGGTGGCGTCGGTTATGAATGAAGAACCGTAGAATTTCAGGGCGGAGCTTTGTCCGCCGTTTTCCTCGGTTGGCTCGACTGTTTCTGTGCCTGTTCTGTTTGCCGCTATGACGGGTATGACATTTGCGGCGGCGTGTCCCTGCATCACTCGCCTCCAGTGCGGCATACTGTCCACTTCGAGTATAGGCTCGCTTCCGATAGCGGTGGGAAAGTACAAAAGCTCCGCACCCTGTACCGCCATACATCTTGCGGTCTCCGGGAACCACTGATCCCAGCATATCCCTACACCGATAACGGCATACTTTGTTTTCCATACCTTAAATCCGGTATTGCCGGGCGTGAAGTAGAATTTTTCCTGATAGTAGTGATCGTCCGGGATATGGGTCTTGCGGTAAACACCGAGAACAGTTCCGTCCGCGTCTATGATCGCTATGGAATTGTACAGGACATTACCGTCCCGTTCGTAGAAGCTTATCGGAAGTACGATGCCCAGTTCTTCCGCGACCTTACGGAAATGCTTCACCGCGTCGTTTTCCTCTGTCGGTTTTGCGAAACTGTAGTAGTCATATCTGCGTTCCTGGCAGAAGTACTGCCGTTCAAACAGCTCCGGGAGCAGGATAATGTTTGCGCCGTCCGCGGCAGCCTGTCTTACCAGCTTCTCCGCGAGTGCGATATTATCATTGACATCTCTGCCGCAGTGCATCTGTACCGCGGCGGTACATACCTTTTTCATATAAACCTGATTTCTGCTTTTTAAGATTTTTTTGCGGATAAGCGCTCATTTCGGTATCTGCTGCGTGATACAGTGTATATTCCCGCCGCCTTTGATTATCTCAATGGCGTCAACGGGTATGATCTCACGTTCCGGGAGAAGACTGCGCATTATGTCGAGCGCGCGTTTGTCGCCTGACGCATTTTCGCCGCCGAACTGCGGGAGCAGCACTATATCATTTGCAAAGAAGAAATTAACATAAGATGCGGCGAGCCGTTCCCCGACCTCGCGGGTGTCCTCGCCCTCCTCGAATTCATAGCCCTCAAGATCGTGTTCCGATACGCACACAGGTATATCCGGTATCGGGAGTTTGTGGACTATGATCTTCCGTCCTTTGGCATCTGTGGAATTTTCAAGTACATTCAGACAGGCGGCGGACAGCTCATACTGCGGGTCGTCCGTATCGTCCGTCCATGCGAGTACGACTTCGGCGGGGCGGATAAACGCGCACACATTGTCGATATGCTCGTTCGTCTCGTCGTTGTATATCCCTCTCGGCAGCCATATCATCTTCTCACAGCCGAGCATACCGAGAAGCTTCTGTTCTATCTGCCGCTTTGTCATTCCGGGATTTCTCCCCGGACTTAGCAGACAGGCTTCGGTCGCCATCACTGTACCTTCGCCGTCTGTGTGTATCGAGCCGCCCTCCAGCACGAAATCTCCCGCGCTGATGCAGCCGAATCCCGCAGCTTCGCAGAATTTTTCCGCGAGAGCGTCATCGCGCTCCCAGTGGGCATACAGCCCGTCATATTCACCGCCCCACGCGTTGAATTTCCAGTCAATGCCGCAAATCTCGCCTGTCTCACGGTCTTTCACGAAAGTGGGAGCCGTGTCACGCGCCCATGCGTCATCGGCGGGAATATCGAGCAGAGTGATATTGTCGGGGCGGAGCAGTTCTTCCGCTGCCTTGCGTGTCTTATCGCTTACTATCACATATACCTGCTCATGCTTTGCGATCGTGTTTATTATCTTTGCAAAGACTTTCTGCGCGGGTCTTGCCCCGAACCCCCATGAACCCGGACGTTCGGGGAATATCAGTATTGCCGCCTGCTGTTCCGAGAACTCGGCGGGCATATAAAAACTCATGACAGTCTCCCTCTGAAATCCTCATACCCGAACCGCTTCACAAGCTCATATTCTCCGTTTTTGTGAAGTATGCCGATATCGGGCAACGGCATTCCGTTGAAGGTGTTGTTCTTTACCATAGTATAGAGCGCCATATCCTCGAAGCACAGTCTGTCACCTTCGCTCAGCGGTTCATCAAAGCTGTAGTCGCCGATGATGTCGCCCGCAAGGCAGGTCCGTGAGGACAGGCGGTATGTGTATCTTTTTTCGCCGGGGTGTCCGCTGTTAAA
The DNA here is from genome assembly GCA_947166945.1 of uncultured Clostridia bacterium. Taxonomy (GTDB): domain Bacteria; phylum Bacillota; class Clostridia; order Oscillospirales; family Ruminococcaceae; genus Ruminiclostridium_E. The sequence continues at coordinate 46,603 of CAMVGH010000006.1, read as the reverse complement.
AAGCGGCGGGCGGTACGGCATCTCCAGCACGTCCGGCATATGGCACGCTGCGGAGGTATCGAGTATAGCGATATCCATGCCGTTATGCACGATCTCCATGACTTCGGCAACGAGCCAACCCGCGTTCAGCACCACGGCTTCTCCGGGTTCGAGATACACCTGTACCCCGTACTTCTCGGAGAACCGCTTTATCAGCGATACAAGCCCCTCGATGTCGTAACCGGGCTTAGTGATATGATGTCCGCCGCCGAAATTCACCCATTTGCATTTGTGCAGATACTTGCCGAACTTCTGCTCCACAACTTCCACGGTTTTTGCAAGCGGCTCAAAGCCCTGTTCGCAGAGCGTGTGGAAGTGTATGCCGTCAACGCCCCCGAACTCCGCTTCATCGAAGTTCGCAAGCGTAACGCCGAGCCGTGAGCCCTCTGCGCAGGGGTCATATATAGGCTCATCCTGTGTCGAACACTCCGGGTTTATGCGTATGCCGAGACTTTTGCCTTTGCAGTACCCGCGGAACTTCCGCAGCTGCGCAAATGAATTGAACACGATATGGTCGGCATAATTTGCTATGTCACATATCTCATTTTCCTTGTACGCGGGGCTGAAAACGTGAACGTCCCCTGCGCCGAACTCTTCATGTCCGAGCCTTGCTTCATACAGCCCGCTTGCGGTGGTTCCCGCGAGGTATTCCGAGATCAGCGGATACACCGCGAACATAGAAAACGCTTTCTGCGCAAGCAATATCTTACAGCCGGAGCGCTGCTGAACATCAAGGAGTATCTTCAGATTGCGGTGCAGTGCGCTCTCGTCTATGACATAAGCGGGTGTCATCATCTCGCCCAGCTCTGTTCTCGGCAGCAGTCTTTGGTTCATCATCTCAGTCCACCAGTACGGGGTTTTCGTTCACCTGCCACGGCAGACCGTACTTATTGAGCGCGTCCATATACGGGTCGGGGTCGAACTCCTCGACATTGAACACACCCGCGCCCTTCCATGTTCCGCCTGCTACCATTGCCGTGCCTATCATTGCGGGAACGCCGGTGGTATAGGAAACAGCCTGTGCGCCTGTCTCCTTGTAGCACTCCTGATGATCGCAGACGTTATAGATATAGATATTGCGCTCCTTGCCGTCCTTTATGCCGCGGAAAATGCAGCCGATATTTGTCTTTCCGACAGTGCGGGGACCCAGCGAAGCCGGGTCGGGGAGCAGTGCTTTCAGGAATTTGATCGGAACTATCTCCCTGCCCTCGAACATAACGGGTGTTGTACCGAGCATACCAACATTCTGCAAGCAGTTCATGTGGGTGAGGTATGACTGTCCGAAGGTCATGAAGAAGCGTATTCTCTTTACGTTCGGGATATTTTTGGCGAGGGACTCTATCTCCTCATGGTGGAGCAGGTACATATCCTTCATACCTACGCCGTCAAAGTTATACTCCCGCTTTATCTCCATGGGCTTTGTCTCTACCCAGTGACCGTCCTCCCAGTAGGAGCCGTTGGCGGAGACTTCGCGCAGATTTATCTCCGGGTTGAAGTTTGTGGCGAAGGGGTAGCCGTGGTCGCCGCCGTTGCAGTCGAGAATGTCGATATAGTGGATCTCGTCGAAGTAGTGTTTGAGGGCATAAGCGGTATAAACGCTTGTTACGCCGGGGTCGAATCCGGTACCCAGCAGCGCGGTAAGTCCCGCTGCTCTGAACTTGTCCTGATATGCCCACTGCCACGAATAATCGAAGTATGCGGTGAAGCCCTTTTCCTTGCAGCGTTTTTCGTATATCGCGCGCCACTCCGGATCGTCGGTGTCCTCGGCTTCGTAGTTTGCGGTATCGACATAGTTCGCGCCGCACTCAAGGCACGCGTCCATGATCGTAAGATCCTGATAGGGCAGAGCCACATTCAGCACGGTATGGGGCTTGAACTCTTTCATAAGTGCGCAGAGAGAATCGAAGCTGTCCGCGTCAACTGTCGCCGTTGTAAGCACAGCCTTGGTCTTGTCTCTCAACTTGTCCGCAAGTGCGTCGCACTTGCTCTTTGTCCTGCTCGCTATCATTATCTCCGTAAATATCGGATTTTCGCAGCACTTGTGTATTGCGACGGTCGCTACTCCGCCGCAGCCTATTACCATTAACTTCATATTGACCTCCGTAATTTTACTTCTTATCTCTCTGCTTTACTTCCCTGATTTCTGTCAGAACATACTTCATAGAGTCGGGAGCCTTGCTTTCGCGCTTCTTCCTCAGCTCTTCGGAGTACAGAAATGCTTCATTTTCCGTCTCAAAGACTTTTCTCAGAGTTTCCGTTCTTGCCTTCGGTTCGGGATAAATAAATCTTGCTTTATATGGCATGACCGGTTTTTCCTTTATGGATTTACATTATAGGTTGCCCGCATTCCCCGCAGAAATTCCCCGTCTGCGGCAGCGGGCTTCCGCATTTCCGGCAGAATTTCGGCCTGCTGTCTGCCATTATCCCGTGAACGGGCTGCGGTATCGGGGGAATACTTTCACGTATCTTGTCCCACATCGCGTCATAGTCCGGAAAGCCGCTTTTCCGGCGATCCGCTTCTTCGGCAGTCTCCTTTGATCTGAGAGCATCGTCCATGCCCACAGGCAACGCGCTGCCGAATTTTATTCCTGCCGGCGGAACGCAGTCTCCCTTGTAATTTTCATCGATACATATTGTCGTGCTCTGTAATATTTCATTAAGTTTTTGGGTCACGACCTTCTTTGAATCCTCGGTCGGAGAGATCTCCTCTATCTTTGCCGTGCAGGTGAACCCCATTTTGTCTGTCAGCTCCGACGACAGGAACTTTTCCGGTTCCGGGTAAAGTTTTGTAAGCATGGCATAATTCAATTTCCCGGAATGGTCGGTGAGATATCTGTTCAGCTGTTTCAAAGCCTCTGCCGATATGATCTTGTTCAGCTTAGGATCGTCGGTATCAGCCGAGATCGTTCCCCTTGCTCTGAGCATAATGTCGATATTGCCGCAGTCAGCAAGCCTGAACGGTATGGGCTGCGGTGTCCCGAATTTCACCTCTGTCATTTTTTCTCAGCCCTTTCTTCCTCTTCGAGCAGGTCTTCCACATATTTCGGCAGCATGAACGCGCCCATGTGGAGGTTTGTGGTGTAGTACCATGTTTTCAGCCCCCGTGCATTCCAGCGCGCGGCGTCAAGGTCATGAAGAGGGTGGTATTTTTTTGAAGCAAATCCGAACAGCCAGTACCCTGACGGGCAGGTCGGGATATGCGCCTGATATACCCTGCTTATTGGGAATGATTTGTATGCTTTCCGATGCATGGCGCGGCAGGCTTCCTCGTCCTCGTCAAAGAACGGGCTTCCGTGCTGATACACCATTATCCCGTCATCGTGGAGCGACTTGAAGCAGCTTCCGTAGAACTCCTTTGTGAACAGTCCCGCAGTATGCCCGAAGGGATCTGTGCTGTCGTTGATTATGAGGTCGTACTCGTCCTGCTTTCCGCGAAGCACCCGCAGTCCGTCGCGGTTGATGACGGACACTCTCGGGTCGTCGAGCCCTTTGGAGTTATCGGGGAAGAATTCCCGGCAGACGTTCACGAACATCTCGTCCGGCTCCACCACATCTATCTGTTCTATCTCGTCATAATGTGACAGCTCACGCGCAACACCGCCGTCGCCGCCGCCGATGACCAGCACCTTGCGCACATTCGGGTGGACCGCCATAGGCACATGGACTATCATCTCGTCGTAGGTGAACTCGTCCTGTTCGGAGAAGATAACACTTCCGTCCGATGTAACGAACTTTCCGAATTCCGGGGACTCGAACACGTCGATCCTCTGGAAATCGCTTGTTCCGCTGAAAAGCTGTTTTTCAACCCTTATGGACATCTTCACATTTGAAGTGTGCATTTCAGAAAACCAAAAATCCATTTAAGAGCTCCTTAAATCATATATCGGTCAGGACGTTGAGTTTTTCGATCTCCGGGTCTTCCGGACCCTGCATCGAGCAGCCCTTTTCCTTCGCGTAGAGGATATAGCTGATTATCTCCTCGGTTATCTGCTCGCCCGGCGCGAGTATCGGTATTCCCGGCGGGTAGCACATAACGAACTCTCCGCATATCATACCTGCCGTCTCATGTATCGGCACCAGTTTCTTGTCTGCGTAGAAAGCCTTCTGCGGTGTCGCGGCAACGATAGGGGTGATATATTCCGCGTTATGCTGCCTTGACACGGGCTTTGAATACAGTCTCTTGATATCCTCCAGCGCACCGACAAGGCGCTCGATATCCTGTATCCTGTCTCCGATGGAGATATAAGCGAGGATATTTCCGATATCCCCGAATTCTATCTGAATATCATATTCGTCGCGGAGCAGATCATACACTTCAATTCCGGTAAGTCCCATATCCCGTGTATAAACCGAGAGCTTGGTCACATCGAAATCGAAGATGCTGCTGCCGTTGACGAGGTCTTTTCCGTATGCGTAGTAACCGCCGATCGAGTTTATCTCGCTGCGGGCATATTCCGCCATTTTTGTGACTTTCTCAAATGACTCATGACCACGGAGGGCGAGATTACGGCGGGAAATGTCAAGACTCGACAAAAGAAGGTACGACGCGCTCGTGGTCTGGGTGAGATTTATTATCTGCTCGACGTAGCGTGTATTGACAGTATCGTTCAGCAGGAGCAGGGAGCTTTGCGTAAGGCTTCCTCCGGACTTGTGCATGGACACTGCCGCCATATCCGCGCCTGCTTCCATAGCGGAAACGGGCAGCTCTTCATGGAAATACAGATGCGTACCGTGTGCTTCATCTACCAGCACAAGCATATTATGCTCATGGGCAAGCCGTACTATCGACCGAAGGTCGGAGCATATACCGTAATAAGTGGGATTGTTTATCAGCACGGCAACGGCGTCGGGATTTTCGTCCATAGCCTTTTTTACAAGATCTGTCTCCATACCGAGGGCGATGCCGATATGGTTATCCACGTCAGGGTTGACATAGACCGGTTCGGCGCCGCAGAGCACGAGTGCGTTTATTGCGCTTCGATGCACATTTCGCGGCATGATTATCTTATCTCCCGCCTTGCATGCCGAGAGTATCATACTCTGCACCGCCGAGGTGGTGCCGCCTACCATGAAGTATGCGTGGGCGGCTCCGAAAGCGTCTGCGGCGAGCTGTTCCGCCTCATATATTACCGAAACGGGGTGGCAGAGGTTATCGAGCGGTTTCATCGAATTGACATCGAGTGAAACGCACTGTTCTCCGAGGAGCTTCACGAGTTCGGGGTTGCCGCGGCCGCGCTTGTGTCCCGGCACATCGAAGGGTACCACGCGCTGTTTTCTGAATCTTTCGAGCGCCTCATAGACGGGTGCTGATTTTTGTCTTTCAATATCCATAGTTATACTTCCGTAACAAACAAAAAAGTGATACATAATCGTATCACTTTAAATAGTCTATATCCGTAAGGAAAAAATATACTTCCGGAATTCCGTTCGGACTATGCCGTTCTTATTGACCGTTTCACAAGTGACTGATTATAAAGTTATCATCTTATAAAATTTGAGCTTTTAACTCAATCAATAATGCAGCTTTTCCTGCTGCTCTCGGCATCTGACCCGCCTGTCCGTATGGGCTTTTTTAATGGTCAATACATATTATAGCATAAATACATTTTTTTGTCAAGTACATAGAAAGTGTAATCGGTTGACACGGCAAAAAAACAAACCTGTCGTTCTTATCGGAACAACAGGCATTTTTTCAAAGGTTCTTTTTTGTTTAAATACATTTCTCCGCACAGGAGCACACATTAACGGATCTGCAAGGCGAAGCGGTTCGGTTTAGGGATCCAACCCCTTTTTAAAGGGGTTGGCCGCCGGAGGCACTCAAGCGCAGCGACCACTCAAGCGCAGCGATCAGGCTTACAGAGTAAACGCGCTTCCTCCGGTCTGAGCGCGGCGCCAATCGACGAATTCCTCGTAGGTGCCGACTTTATCGCGGCAGCCGGACTCGGTTATCTCTATGATGCGGTTGGCGACGGTCTGAACGATCTCGTGGTCATGGGAAGCGAACAGCACGACTCCTTTGAAGTCACGCAGACCGTTGTTGACGGCTGTGATGCTTTCGAGATCGAGGTGGTTGGTGGGCTGGTCGAGGATAAGGGCGTTGGAGTTGAAGAGCATCATACGGGAGAACATACATCTTACCTTTTCACCGCCGGAGAGGACGTTTACGGGCTTGTAGATATCGTCGCCGGAGAACAGCATCCTGCCGAGGAATCCGCGGAGATACGCTTCGGTCACATCATTGGAATACTGTCTTATCCAGTCGAGGATAGACATATCGCAGCCGTTGAAGAAGTGGTCGGAGTCTATGGGGAAGTAGCTCTGGGTTATGGTGCTGCCCCACTTGTAGGTACCCTCGTCGGGTTCGAGTTCACCCATAATTATGCGGAAAAGTGTAGTTATTGCTATTTCCGTTTCCGCGAAAAATGCGATCTTGTCCTCTCTGCCGACAGTGAAGGAAACATTGTCGAGTACCTTTACACCGTCAATAGTCTTGGAAATACCGCTTACCTGCAGGATATCCTTGCCCGGCTCGCGCTCCATATCGAAGCCTATGAAGGGATAGCGTCTGCTGGAGGCGGGGAGTTCCTGTACTGTGAGCTTATCGAGCAGCTTGCGGCGGGAGGTAGCCTGCTTTGACTTTGACTTGTTTGCCGAGAAACGCTGAATGAATGTCTGTAATTCCTTTATCTTTTCCTCATTCTTCTTGTTCTGCTGTTTTATCATTCTCTGAATGAGCTGTGAGGACTCATACCAGAATTCGTAGTTGCCGACATACATCTTTATCTTGCCGTAGTCGATATCGACAGTATGGGTGCATACGTTATTCAGAAAATGTCTGTCATGGGAAACGACAATGACTGTCCCGAAGTATTCGGCAAGGAAATCCTCCAGCCATGCGACCGCGTCTATATCGAGGTGGTTGGTCGGCTCGTCCATGAGAATGATATCGGGATTGCCGAAAAGCGCCTGCGCGAGCAGCACCTTGACCTTCTCGTTGCCGGAAAGGCTCGACATCTGGCTGTACATTATGCTTTCATCGAGTCCCAGACCCTGCACCAGCTTGGAAGCGTCGCTCTCGGCTTCCCAGCCGTTGAGTTCCGCGAATTCGGCTTCCAGCTCACTTGCCTTGTTGCCGTCTTCTTCGGTGAAATCTTCCTTTGCGTACAGTTCGTCCTTCTCTTTCATAACTTCATAAAGGCGTTTGTTGCCCATTATGACGGTATCCTGCACGGTATATTCATCGAAAGCGAAGTGATCCTGCCTCAGCACCGACATACGCAGTTCCTTCGGGATCGTGACGCTGCCGGTGGTAGGCTCAAGCTCGCCGTTTAGTATTTTCAGGAATGTGGACTTACCGGCGCCGTTTGCACCGATGACGCCGTAGCAGTTTCCCTCGGTGAACAGCAGGTCAACGTCCTTGAAAAGCATCTGTCCGCCGAATTGCAGACTTACATTCGAGACTGTTATCATTATCTTTCTCCGTTCTGTTCTTTAATATATAGTATAGCAATAAATAGTATATCACACTTTTTGTTATATTTCAAACGATTTTTTGAACAAAATCAACATTTTGCAGTCTTGTTATTTATTCATATCATACAAAAAGCTCCCCCGATTTTGGAGGAGCTGTCTGTATTCTGCTTATGATCTGCTCTTGAAGAGGTCTTCGAGGGCGGTATAAGGATCGTCGCCGGTACCGGGATTCTTTCTGTTGTTGAGGTAGCTTGTGTAGCTGCTGCCGGAATTGTTCTGGGAAGTATTGCTGATGATCTCTTCGGCAACGCTCGGACCGCTGCCGGAGGCATCGAAGCTGTCCTTGAAGCAGGTCGCGATAACGGAAATGGTTATGGAATCCTTCATATCCGCGGGACCGTAGTTTGCACCGGTGATGATCTCCGCGTCGGGATCGCAAGCTCTTGTGATAGCCTGCATAGCCTCGTCAACATCGCTCATGAGAGCGTCCTGAGACAGTGTAATGTAAACGAGCAGTCTGCTTGCGTTCTTTATGGAAGTTTCAAGCAGCGGGCTGTTTACGACCTGTGATACCGCTTCCTCTACCTTCTTGTCGCCAGTGCCGCTTCCGATAGCGATATGAGCGTCGCCGGCGTTCCTGATTATGGTGCTCAGGTCGGAGAAGTCAACGTTTATGAGCGCTGTGGTGTTTATCATATCGGATACTATCTTTACCGAACGGTGGAGCACGTCATCTACCATAAGGAATGCCTGCTGTACCGTAAGAGCCTTTTCGTTGAGCTGCAGCAGCTTCTGGTTAGGAATGATAACGAGAGCGTCAACATGCTTTCTGATCTCGTCGATACCCTTCATAGCCTGATTCATCTTCTGTGTGCGCTCAAAGTCAAAGGGTTTTGTGACTACGCCGACGGTGAGGATACCCATTTCCTGTGCTATCTCTGCGATAACGGGAGCCGCGCCTGTACCCGTGCCGCCGCCCATACCTGCGGAGATGAACACGAGGGAAGCGCCCTTGAGGTACTTCTCGATCTCTTCCTTATCTTCTCTTGCGGCTTCTGCGCCCACTTCGGCACGTCCGCCGGCTCCGCGGCCCTTAGCGCACTTTCTGCCTATCTGTACGCGGCGCATTATAGTCTTGTCCTTATTTTTAAGTGCTGCGACATCGGTATTTACCGCTACATACTCAATGTCAACATCATCCTGCGCAACATCTTTTGAATTCTTGTCGCGCAGACCTTTTTTCGCCATATTCTCGACGGCATTTCCGCCGCCTCCTCCGACGCCGAATACCTTTATGCGGATATTGTAAACGGCATTTTCGTCAAGGTGGTCAAACTCCGGCTCCTCTGTCTCTACTGTGAAGCCTTCCTCATCGATCTCTACTGCCACTCTGATGTACCTCCTGATATTTATACTTCACGGCTCACCGTGCATATTTACTGCATTTGTGAACGATTTTGCGCATTATATACGCAAAATTTCTCACTTTCAATTGTAGCAGATTTCGTTAAAAATTTCAATAGGTTTTTTAAAAAAAAATCAAAATTTTGTGTTTTTTTAACTTCTGCTGACTAAATGTAGTGGTTTATGGAATATTTTGGTGCAACCTGTTACCTGTCTGTAACCTGTTCTTCGGAATCGGAAGCGTCCCCGTCCTGTGTTGTATCGGCCGGATCGCCGTTTTCATCGGTTTCGGCGCTGTTTTCTGACTCCGGCGGCAGTGTCGCGGCTCCGGAAGTTGTTATCGGGCGCTGTCTTGCCTGGCTTATATCGGAAACATCGAGGGTAACGTACTCTGTGTTCGCGATATAATTGTCTATAAGCTCATTTATGATCTTTACTTTCTCGTTTATCTGCAGCACTGTGCCGAGGAATATCTCCACTCTGTCCTCATAAGACATTTTTATGCCGATAGGGTCGGCGATATTGACGGTAGTTATCTTATCGGTTATGCCGCCCTTTTCGACAGCATCGCTTATCTGTTTGATGAGCATATCCTGTTCTTCGTCTTTTGCCTTGACGAATCCGCCGACGATCACCGAATCCGCCGGTTCATAGCCGATTATGCGCATACAGTTCTCGTCTTCTTCCCCCATGCGCATGACTCTGCCGGTATGGGAAATAACGTAGTTCCTCCCGCCGAAGTAGAAATTGGCCATAGGTACGGACGGCTCTACGGTAATGGTGACTGCGGAGGGATAGGTCTTGTCCACGCGGCAGCTGTCAAGCTCGACGAGCTTATCGAGTATCTTTTCGGCGGTGCCGGAAAGATTGAGCCGGACGAGGTTCTCGTTTCCCTGTAATTCGCTGGCGGCTATTATCTGTTCGTCGGTGTATATGGAATCTCCTGCCACTATGATCTGTTCGATATTGAAAAGAACCGTGACGGACAGCACAGCGAACACGATCGCCGCGATCGCGGCGAGAGCAACGTAGTAAACGACGTTGCTTCCGTGTTTGCGGCGTCGTTTGCGTTCTTTCAGCTCAAGTTCCGCCTGCCGTCTCAGTTCCTGCTCCCGGCGTTTGCGTGCCGGGCTTTGCGGCGGCATCTGCTTTTTGGTCTGTTCGGAGATCTTCTGCTGCTTTTTGCTGTGTTCCTGTGCCGGTTTCTTCCGCTTTGCGTTCTTCGCAGAGCGCGCAGCTTCCTCGCGCAGCCTTGCATTAAGCTCCGCGCTGTTCATTTCTGTTGTCCTGCTCTTGTTGAGCCTGTGAAAATCAGGTATCTTTCTCACCTCACTGCGATACATTCGCTGCGCTCAGTACCGGGGAAGCCCCTCTGTCACCTGCGGTGACATCTCCCCCGGACTCCCTTCCCGAAAGACTCTGAGCGCTGCGCATTTAAGCCCGTGACCAGTCTTCTGCTTTTGCAGTCCTCATCTTCGGGAGAGGAGAATATTTATTGATTTAATCAAATCGTTTGTCAGACATCGGTGCAAAGCGGCAGCACGATCCGGCTATCCCATTCTGATGTCGGCGCCCACGCTTTTAAGACAGCCCTCCATATCCTCATACCCGCGTTCAATGTAGCAGGTCTTGCTTATCTTGGTGGTACCCTCGGCAAAAAGCGCGGCAACAGCCATAGCAGCACCGCCCCGAAGGTCGCAGGCTTCAAGCTCCGCTCCGGTAAGCCGGTTCACGCCCTCCACTACCGCGACTCTGCCCTCGGTGTTTATCTTTGCTCCCAGCCTTGTAAGTTCGCTCACATGACGGTAGCGGTTCTCAAAAATGGTCTCCACGAATATAGTAGTACCGGGGAGTGTTGCGCACAGAGCCATAAGCGGCGGCTGCGCGTCCGTGGGAAATCCCGGGTACGGCGCGGTGCGTATGGACTGGGGTGCTTTCAGAGTTTTGCGGGCGTTGAGATAAATGCTGTCGCCGCCGAAACCGTATATGCTGCATCCGGTCTGTTCAAGGACCGGCACAATAAGTCCGAGGGACGAGATATCCGCTTTTGTGAGCAGAATCTCCCCGCGGGTGATCGCTCCGCAGCAAAGATATGTAGCCGCGGCTATCCTGTCGGGCATTACCGTATATGAGCAGCCGTTCAGTTCTCTTACGCCTTCTATTGTTACAGTGCCGGTGCCGGCTCCGCTGATCTTCGCGCCGCACCGGGTCAGATATCCCGCGAGATCGCAGATCTCCGGCTCACGTGCGGCGTTGTGTATTTCGGTGGTCCCTTCGGCAAGAACAGCCGCGAGCATCACGTTCTCTGTCGCTCCGACGGAAGGGATCGGGAATGATATCCGCGCACCGCGGAGTTTAGGAGCGCTGCATTCTATGCAGCCATGCTCCTCACGTATCTTTGCGCCCATCCGGCAAAAGGCGTCGAGGTGGAAGTCTATCGGACGCGAGCCTATCTCGCAGCCTCCGGGGAAAGAAAGCCTGCACTGTCCCGTTCGTCCGAGCAGCGCCCCCATGAATATTATCGACGAGCGCATCTCGCGCATCAGGCGTTCGGATATTGCCGTCCCGCTTACCGCCGATGAGTTTATACATACCACCTTGCCCTCTCTCCTGCACGTGCAGCCCAGCGAGGATAATATCCTGCAAGCCGCCCCGCAGTCGGACAGTTCCGGGCAGTTGTGAAATTCCGTCTGTCCTTTGCAGAGCACCGCCGCCGCCAGCAGCGGCAGTGCGCTGTTCTTTGCGCCCTGAACGGCGATCTCTCCTTCTATCCGCCGTCCGCCCTTTATAATAAGCCTGCGCTGTACCGACATATTATCACCCTTTTTCTGCTTTTTCTGTCATATTATGCAGAACAGGTGATATATGTGATTTGTACAGCGCTTCTGAGTGTTATTGCTATATGATCCGATATATCGGGATCATTGTTTGTCTTTTACGAGATCGAGTATATTGCTGATGACACGGTCGGTTGAATCGGGTATATTAAGCGCCGCGGCGCTTTCCCCCATTTTTGCGAGCCTTTCCCGGTCATTGTACAGTGCTTTTACTTCCGCGAGAAGTCTTTCGCCGGACAAGTCCTTGTCTTCGATGAGAATAGCGGCGCCGTTCTTGCTCATTGTGAGAGCGTTGTAATACTGATGATTTTCGGCTGCCTGCGGGAAGGGGATAAGAATGCTGGCCCTGCCGGTGGCTTTCAGCTCGGTGAGCGTCATTGCGCCCGCGCGTGAGATCACAAGATCCGCCGCGCACAGGCAGGTGTACATATTGTCTATGTATTCCCTTGCACGGAATCGCTCACTTGTTTCAAGCCCGTTCTTCCTGAGCAGGTCATCGAACATATCTCTGCCGTTGCCGCCGAAAGAATGTATGTGGTTTACATCGCCGACCTCTTTTTCCCATTTGAGGACCTCGGCTACGGATTCGCTGATCTTGTTCGCTCCGAGACTTCCGCCGAAGGACACGATAGTCATTCCCTCAGGCAGTCCGAGCTTTTTTCTTGCTTCGCCGCGCTCCTCGATAGGGATATTGCTTCTGAGCGGATTTCCCGTGATAACGCAGTTTTCCTTGTGGGTGAGGTGTGTCAGTGCGTCCTCGTTTGGCAGCAGCACTTTATCCACGTGTTTTGAGAGCATTGCAGTGGTGATCCCCGGCAGGGAATTGCTCTCGTGGACAGCTGTTTTTATCCCCATTTTTGCCGCCGCGGTCAGTACCGGTGCGCACACATACCCGCCTGTACCGATAACGATATCGGGGGCGTACTCTTTAAGGAGCTTGTGGGCGTCGCCTCTGGCTGTGATATAGTAGTGTACAGCCTGTATGTTGCGCTTGATATTCTCGGGTGTGAGTTTTCGCTGCAAGCCTGCCATTCTGAACGCTGTGAAGTCATAACCCGCTTTTTTCACAAGTCTTTCTTCCATTCCGCCCTGTGCGCCCACAAATTTGACCGCACATTCGGGAAAAAGCTGCCTCAGCTTATCTGCAATGGCAAGCGCAGGATTTATATGACCTGCCGTACCGCCTGCCGCGAGGATAATTCTCATTATATAGATGCCTTTCGTGAAATATTCAGAACGATCCCCATTTCGGCGAGCTGCATCAGAAGTGCGGTGCCGCCGTAACTGATGAACGGCAGCGAAACGCCGGTATTTGGGAAAGCGTTGGAAACGACGGCGATATTAAGGAGCGCCTGTACCCCTATCTGTATAACTATTCCTGCGCACAAGAGCATACCGAACTTATCCGGTGCCGAAGTTGCGATATAGAAGCCGCGTATTATAAGGATAAGGAAGAGCAGGATAACTACCGCCGCGCCTACGAAACCGAGTTCCTCGACGATTATCGAGAAAATGAAGTCGTTGCTTACGAAAGGCAGGTAGCTGTATTTCTGGTGGGAGTTTCCGAGCCCCTGTCCGAACATTCCGCCGGAACCTATCGCTATAAGGGACTGGTAGGTCTGGTAGGTCGATTTCAGGATATCCGCCTCCGGGTCCCTGAAACTGAGCATTCTGTCGGAAACATAGTCAAATCCGATCTTCGGGAATATTTCGATAACGAGGTATCCCGCGACGACTATTCCTCCGAGAACAAGGAGAACGTGTGTGGTTTTGGCACCGCCTATGAAGATCATAGCCACCGAGATCGCAAGAATGATGAGCGTGGCGGAGAGGTGCGGCTGTATAACGACGAGGAAGCAGGCTATCCCGACACGTATCATCAGGGGAATGAATCCGTGAACGAAGCTGTGCATCTTATCGTAATTCCGCTGCATATACGCGGCGATCACGATGATCGTGACGAATTTCAGTATCTCGGAAGGCTGGATAGTGATACCGGCGACCATGAGCCAGCGTTCGGAACCGTTCGTCGTCTTTCCGGCGAACTTAACGAGCAGCATCATACCGACGCTTATCACTACGGCAAACCGCATGATTATCTTATTCAGGAATATATGGTAGTCGATAAAGGAAATGACGATCATAGCGGCAAATCCCATTATGGCGAATATTCCCTGTCGTTTGATATAGTACAGGCTGTCCCCGTCATGCGCTATCTTTGACGACGCGTAAGTCGCGGAAAACAGCATGACAAGCCCGAACGCCAGCAGTATTGTAACTATGAGGAAAAACGAGAAGTCGAATTTCTGCGGCATTGACCAGTCGATCAGCTTCTTTTTATTTTTGGGAGCTGTCTTGGCGGCAGCCCCTTGCCGCTGTTGCTGCGGCGGCTTTACGCGCTGCTGCTGCTGTTGCTGCGGTGCGGATCTTCGCACCGGCAGGGCGGGAGCAGCACTGCTGCGATAATTAAGATTTTCCATCAGATACCCCTTTTTTCCGGCGCCTCACGGCGCTCGGGACCGGGGAGAAAACTTTTCTGAAAAAAGGTTTTCTCCCCCGGATCCCCTTCTTTCCAAAAACATTTAATAACTTCGTATTAAATGTCGGAGTTTGTTTTACAGGCAGTTATATTCCGTTGATGAGCAGGATCGAAACGATCCCGCAGGCGGCGCCTATGAGAGAAAATACAATGACGATCTTCTCCTCTTTCCAGCCGCGCATTTCAAAACTGTGATGTATGGGTGTCATTTTAAAGAGCCGCTTACCGTGGGTGATCTTGAAATAACCCATCTGTATAAGCACCGTGAGCGCTTCCCAGAGATATACGGCGGCCGCGATCACCATAAGCACCTCAACGTGCATTCCCATTCCGAGAGTGGCGACTATACCGCCGAGGAACATAGATCCCGTGTCTCCCATGAATACCTTTGCCGGGTGCCAGTTCCAGATCAGGAAGCCGAGACAGCCTCCCGCTGCCGCGACGGACAGTATGGTGTATCCCGAGAAGCCGAGCATTGCGGAGATGACAGCGAACACGATGCAGTAAACGAATGTTACCGAGCCGCAAAGCCCGTCGATGCCGTCGGTAAGATTGACCGCGTTGACTATATAGAGAATGCCGAGACCCATTATGACGTAGTAGAAATACCATAAGTCAAGGCTGCCGATGAACGGGAATCTTATAGCTGTGTTCGTGTCGCCCGAAAGTATTCTCGCGGTGAAATATGCCGCTATGACAAGCACCTGCAGAACTATCTTCTGCATAGGTGTCAGTCCTTCGTTCTGTTTTTTCTTTACCTTGATGAAGTCGTCAAGAAATCCGATAAATCCGAAAAAGAATGCGGCTGCGATCGCGGCGATAAGACCGAAAGTGTCTCTCTGACCGAGGGAATCTATGCTGATCTCCCCGTTGAACGCGAGCAGGAAAATTCCCGCTGCCGCTGCGGCGACCGTTCCGATAATGAACATCATTCCGCCCATTGTCGGAGTGCCTTGTTTATCCTTTTTATGCCATATAGGCCCTATATCGAGTATTGTCTGTCCGAATTTGAGCTTTCTGAGCCACGGTATAAGCGCAAGTCCCAGCAGGAATGTCACAGCTACTGCGACAGCCGCGGTGACTATTATCGGTAAAAGCATTCAGTCTCCCCCGCACAATTCTTTGATTATCTTATGTTCGCTGAACGGCATATAATCGTCGCCGATCACCTGATATTCTTCGTGTCCCTTGCCGCACAGCGCGATTATATCGTCTTTGCGGGCGATGCTCACAGCGTATTTTATCGCTTCGAGCCGGTCGATATAGCTGTGGACTTCGCAGTTTCCCTCAAATCCCGACAGCACCTGATCTATGATAGACTGCTGATCCTCGAAGCGGGGATTATCCGATGTGACCACAGCGATATCGGCATATCCTGACACACACCGTCCCATTCCGGGGCGCTTGCCCGCGTCACGCTCTCCCGCCGCGCCGAAAACGACTATCAGCCGTCCCTTTACGAAGCGCTTTATTGCGCCGAGCGTCTTGTCGAGGGCGTCCTCGGTGTGGGCGTAGTCGCAGATGACGGTATATTCTCCGTCGTACAGGACTTCTGCGCGTCCGCAGACACCCTTGGAAGTGTTCAGCCCCGCGACTGCCTCACGCATGGAAATGCCGGACTCCGCGCAGGCTGCCGCTGCTCCCATGGAATTCATCACATTGAAATCCCCCGGCATAGGTATGGAAACGGGGAAAGCCTGTTCCGAGCGCTTGTCGGTGAGCATATAGGAAACTCCGCCGCTGCGCAGTGCGATCCTGCAAGCCGACACATCGGTCATTTCCCGCTCGCTCAGAGCGGTGAGCCGGATACTGCTCTCAGCCGAAAGTTCGTCATACAGCCGTTTCCCCCATGGGTCATCGACATTTATTACGGCGGACTTACAGCTTGCGAACAGTGATTTTTTTGCCTGGTAATAGTTTTCCATTGTACCGTGCCAGTCAAGGTGATCCTGCGTGAGGTTGGTGAAAATGCCGCACTCAAATGTCTCACCCACGAACCGGGACTGTGAAAGAGCCTGTGACGAGGCTTCCATGGCACAGTATCCGGCGCCGTTATCCGCCATTTCGCGGAAATATCCGTACAGATCGAACTGGTACGGCGTGGTCAGATGAGCTTCGTATGTCCTTCCGCAGACATCATAGCCTGCTGTACCTATGCTTCCGCACTTGTGACCGCAGGAATTCAATATATGTTTTATCAGATTGACTGTTGTGGTTTTTCCGTTAGTGCCGGTAGCAGCGATCAGTTTCAGCTGTTTTGTCGGCATTCCGTAATAGCGTGATGATAATATACTGAAAGTTTTTCTTGTGTCGTCTGTCAGTATCTGCTGCGGCAGTCCGAGGTCATGGTCGGCGACCACGGCAGCGGCGCCTTTTTCAAGCATTTCACGGCACGCCGAATGTCCGTCGAAATTTCGTCCGGTTATGGCAACAAACACATCACCGGGCTTAACTTTACGGGTATCGTCGGTAATTATCCCGATATCACAGTCGGCAATATCCCGCCGTTCTTCCTCGCTCAGTATATCGTATAGCCGCACGGGACTCACCTCCTGCTGCCGGCATCTTACTGTTTATCCTGCGTCGGAGTTATTGACGAGGAATGTTACCTCCACAACGGTACCCTTGCTTACGGTAGTCCCCGGTTCTATGGACTGGTAGGAGACTACGGCATCGGTGTTGTTGACAGCTCCTCCGCTGAGCGCAACATTCAGTCCGTAGTAGGTGAGCGTAGAGTTTACCTGATCGACGGTGTAACCGGTAAGATCCGGGACTGTGACAGTCTGTTCCGCCGCCCCGTTCATGTAGATGACTACATTTCCGTTCTTGGGGATAGAAGCCGCCGCTTCGGGAATGGTGTAGCTCACGATATTGCTGCTTTCGTCGCCTACTATGGTGTATTTAAGACCCTTTGTGTTGATAGATGTGATCGCGTCGAGAAGGCTTGCGCCGTTTACATAAGGAACTGTCGTGTTCTGTGTGGCGAGTTCTTCCGCTGTGTACTGCGGATAAACTCCGAGATATTCGAGACATTCGCTGAATACCGCGGAGACAACAGGCGCAGCCACACGGCTTCCGTAGTACTTGCCGCCCATAGGCTCGTCAACGCAGACGAGCATGATATATTCCGGATCGTCCGCGGGCGTGAACGCGCAGAATGAACCGACATAGCGCATATCCCAGCTGTTGTGGTATTCGTCGAGCTTCTGTGATGTTCCCGATTTGCCGCCGATGCGGTATCCGGGTATATAGGCGTTGGAACCACCGTTGTAAGTAACTATGTTCTCGGTGATCTCACGCATGAGAGCGGAGGTCTCTCCGCTTATCACCTGCCGCTTTACGGTAGGTTCGGCAGCCTTTATGACATTGCCGTTTGCATCTACTATCTTATCCACAACGTAGGGTGTGAGCAGATATCCGCCGTTGATAGCGGCATTGTAGGCGCATATCATCTGTATCGGGGTGATCTTGTTGGTCTGTCCGAAGGACGAGGACGCAAGTTCGACATTACCCATTCTTTCATACGGCACATAGAGCGGGCTTGCCTCACCGGGAAGGTCGATCCCGGTCTTTTCGGTAAATCCGAATGCCGTGAAGTAGTTGCTGAACATTCTCCTGCCGAGTTTAAGCCCTATCTGGATAAAGGCAGGGTTGCAGGAGGCTGTGATAGCGTCCTGCAATACGAGGGTGCCGTGTCCGCCAAGCTCCCAGCAGTGGATCTTTGTATCCTCGACAGTATAAACGCCGAGGCACTGGAAGGAGTCGTTGAGGTGTATGACTTCCTCTTCGAGAGCGGAAGCACAGGTGATGACCTTGAATACGGAGCCGGGGAAGTACAGTTCGGACACTGCCTTGTTCTTCCACTGAAGCTCGCGGAGGGTCCCCTCCATATCCGCCATATCCTGCTCGATACGCTCGTTTATCTCGTCCTGATCGGACAGTGAGCCTGCCATATAGTCGAGAACAAGCTGTTCGTGGTATTCTTCGAGCTTCTGCTCGTCGATCTCCGACAGATTGGCGGGGTAGTTCAGGTTATAGCCCGGAGCGGTCGCCATGGCGATTATTGCTCCTGTCTTGGCGTTCATTATTATGCCGGTGGCACGGTTTGCCGCCTTGTATTCCTTGACCGCGTTCTCAAGGTTTTTCTCGAGGTAATACTGCACGGTACTGTCTATGGTGAGGATAAGGCTGTTGCCGTCGCTTGCCTCGAAGCGGTTCTCGTAGTCGTAGGGCATGGCATTGCCGTTGTTGTCCTTTGCCATGACTATCAGACCGTCCGTTCCCTGGAGATAGTCGTCATAGTACGCTTCAAGCCCGTAGGCGCCGCCCTCGTCGTTGGTGAATCCGATCAGCGACGAAGCGAGGCTGTCGTTGGGGTAGTAGCGCTTGCTGCTCTCCATGAGGTTTACGCTGTAAGCGGCAAGGTGATTGTCTATTATGAACTTCTGCACCTTGTCGTAAGTTTCCTTGTCAACCTTTTTCTTGACAATGAAATACTGGTTTTTGGTATTTTCGCAGCCTTTCTCGATGCGTTCCTGATCCACGTCCAGCATTTTTGAGAGTGTGCTGCATATAGTTTTGGTAAGTCCGGGCTTTCCGTCTTCGGCAAGCTCTGCGTCATGCTCCGCTATTACTTTCGGGGACAGTACCACGTCCCACACGGTGGTACTCTGTGCGAGTATCTTCTCGTTGCGGTCATATATCGTCCCGCGGTTCGCGGTGATCTTGTAGCTCTTGAGCTGCTGATCGTTTGCGAGGGAACGGTAATATTCGCTTCTGGTAACGGCGGTATTGTATATGACGGAAGTAACATATCCCGCTGCTGCAACAATGACGAGAAGCACTACCCAGAACATACGCCTTCTCATTTTGTTGGTCGGAGCTATGATAGGCTCGGTATCCTTGCTGTCGGGCATTTTATTTATTGCCATATTGTCTCCTGTGATCTTTCTCGGCGTCAAATGTGCTTATTGAAACGACAGGGCTGCATCGGAAACAGTGCAGCCTTGAAGAGTTTGTGCGGAGCAAGTCCGCATTAAATTATATTAGTACTTGTACGGGATTATGACTTGAATCCCAGATAATCGAGGATACTGTAGAACCAGTTCTGTATAGAAACGAATACGTTGGTATTCTCCTCCGCTACTTCCGTCATTTCCTCCGTGTTCATCGTGATGTAGGTGATCTGTGAGCTTTGTGTCTTCTGTAGCCCCAGTTCTTCGGAGGCTGCCTGTTCGACATTGTCGAGGGTGTACATACTGTCAAGTTCCGCGTGCAGACGTATATTATCGCGTTCGAGCTGCTCCATCTCGCTTTTCGCTTCACTTATCATGGTAGTGTAATCGGAGATCTGGAGTTTGCTGTACAGCACGGAAAAAGCCACTCCCAGCGCGCAGATCACCACCGCTACCACTGCGGCGACGCTTCCGTTTCGTCCTATGGACTTCTTTTCGGTTATCTTTATCTTTGAGCGTTCCTGCTTTTGTTTTTCGCGTTCCTTGCGCTTTCTTTCGAGTTCTTCATCTGTATCGAACAGCGAAAGATCATACGCGAGGTTGCTGTTGGGGTCGTAGTACATTTATTATCCTTCCTTTTCGCTTTGGCGCACAATGCCGAAGCATAGTCTGAAAATCTCTGATTTTCAGACCTTGTCCTTCCTTTTGCGGAGCAAAGGCTCCTCTTTGACGATACTGCCCGTTTTCCGGGTCATATCTTTTCGATAACGCGCAGCTTGGCACTTCTGCTGCGGGGGTTGTCCGCAAGCTCCGCCTCGTCCGCCGTTACCGGCTTTCTCGTTATCTGTACCGCTCTCGGTCTCTTCCCGCACACACATACGGGGAAGTCTTTCGGGCAGGTACAGCCTTCGAGAAGGCTCCTGAATTTTTGTTTTACTATCCTGTCTTCCAGTGAATGGAATGTTATCACCGACAGTCTTCCTCCCGGCGACAACAGTTCAAATATATCGTCCAGCGCCTTTTCGAGGGCGTCCAGTTCGCCGTTGACCTCTATGCGCACAGCCTGGAAGGTCTTGCGGCAGGGATTTTTCTCTTTTCTTACTTTCAGGGGAACATTGCGCTTTATTATTTCCGCAAGTTCTCCGGTAGTTTCTATCGGAGCGGCAAGCCGTGCCTGTACGATACCTCTTGCGATACCCCGCGCGAATTTCTCCTCGCCGTACTCAAAGAGTATGGCGGCAAGCTTGTCCTCCGGGTATTCGTTGACCACGTCGCGGGCGCTCATGCCTGTACCGCTCATTCTCATATCGAGCGGCGCGTCATTATGGAATGAAAAACCGCGCTCAGGGTCGTCGAGCTGATGCGACGACACTCCGAGATCCATGAGAGCGCCGTCGAGGTGATCCACCCCGAGTTCGCGAAGCGCTTCGCTGATCTCGCTGAAATTGCGGTTGACAAAAACGGGGCTGAACCCCGCAAGCCGCTTTTTTGCGGCATCTATCGCCTCGGGGTCCCGGTCGAAGCATATCAGCTTACCGTTCTTTCCGAGCCGTTTTGCTATTTCAAGGCTGTGTCCGCCGCCGCCCGCGGTACAGTCGGCGTAAATGCCGCCCTCTTTCACCGCGAGCCCGTCAACTGCGGGCATGAGCAGCACAGACTTATGCGAAAACTCCATATTACAGTCCCAGTTCCATTGCCACGGACACGATATCCTCGTCCTTGTCGGCGCTGTTGAATTCCTCCCACTTTTCCTTGTCCCATATCTCGGCTCTGCCCACCAGTCCGACTATGACAACGTCGGTCTTCAGACCTGCGTATTCACGCAGCGGGGCAGGTATGAGGGCGCGCCCCTGCTTGTCCGGCTCCACAGCGAAAGCGCTTCCGAACAGCACACGCTGTAAGTTGGCGGTCTTGGTCTGGGGAAGCTCCTTTATCTTGTCCGCGAGGGCATTCCAGTCTTCCATGGTATATACTTTTATACAGTGCTGATCCAGCGTTTTGGAGATCATGAACACATCGCCCAGCTCCTCGCGTACTTTCACGGGGAAGTTCATGCGTCCTTTGCTGTCAAGTGTGCTTTTGAATTCGCCGAGCAATGCTGTCATCTCCTTTCGCTGAAAATGGGGGGGTATTATGGTAAGTGCGGCGGGGATATTTCTGCCCGCGCCCGGAAGTTTTCAACACTTTCAACTGTTTTCGGGGTTTCAAACCGCAAAACTGTTGAAAACTCTGTTGAATAGGTTCAAAAGTGACGAAATCACAACTTATATGACTTCTATACCACTTTACTCTATATTATACACTCCCCGACGGGAAATTGCAAGAACAAATTTAAGATTTGATAAACCAAAAGCATAAAAATTTGGCTGATTTTTTTGGTTGATTTGTACAAATTTGGATATGCGGATTTGAAGTGTATTCACAAATTTTTGTCACATTTTACAAAATATTGTGTTTTGGAACTCCGCAGACACAATATCTTGCGGTCGTTATATAAAAGTGGTGAACCCGCCCACTTTTCGCCCGATATCGAGCCTTTTGTTCACTCCCCCTTTTATTTTTGGCGGGAATGTGATATACTATTCTATATAAGACAAACGGAGGCTGTTATGAAAAAAGAGTTTCTTGAAATAGGAAAGATAACTAAACTGCAAGGTCTGAAAGGCGATGTGCGGGTACAGTATTACTGCGACGAGCCTGAAATGCTCTGCGATTTTGAAACGCTGTACCTCGGCAGGGAGCATACTCCGGTACACCCGAAGAAAGTCCGCTACCTGAAAAGTGATGTGGCGGTGCTCAGGCTTGACGGCACGGATACTCCGGAGGACGCGGAAAAGCTTATAGGGAAGATGCTGTATTTCAGGCGGGACGACATAGAGCTGCCGGAGAATACATGGTTCATACAGGACGTGATCGGGCTGGAGGTCTATGACGCCGATACCGGAAAATGCTACGGAAAGGTGGACGATGTCTATCAGAACGGCACCGCGGACGTTTATTCCATAAAGACCCCGTCCGGCGGTCAGCTGATGTTCCCGTCCATACCGGAAGTGCTGCTCGAAACGGATATCGAGGGCGGGAGGATAACCATACGCCCGCTTGACGGATTGTTCGACCCCGAGGAGATAAAAGACGATGAGAATTAACATAGCTACGCTGTTCCCGGCAATGTGCGAAGCCGTCCTCGGCGAAAGCATAATCGGAAGAGCCAGAAGATCCGGGGCGGTGGAGATAGGCTGCCGGGATATACGCGCCTACACTCTCGACAAACACCGCCGCGTTGACGACAAGCCTTTCGGAGGCGGCACGGGAATGGTGATGCAGGCGCAGCCGATCTACGATTGTGTGATGTCGATAATAAACGATCTCGGTGAAAATGCACGTCCCCGCCTGATATATATGTCCCCGCAGGGCAGAAAGCTGGATCAGCAGCTTGTCCGCGAACTTGCTTCGGAGGAGGATCTTATAATCCTCTGCGGGCATTACGAGGGCGTTGACAGGCGGGTGCTCGACGAACTTGAATTCGAGGAAGTCTCGGTCGGGGATTACGTGGTGACGGGCGGGGAGCTTCCCGCACTTATCCTTGCGGACGCTGTCTGCCGCCTCCAGCCGGGGGTCCTCCCGAACGAGGACGCCTATTCAAAGGAAAGCCACTACAACGGGCTGCTTGAATATCCGCAGTACACCCGCCCCGAGGAATGGCGGGGGCGCCGCGTCCCCGAGGTGCTGATTTCCGGACACCACGCGAACATTCAGAAATGGCAGGACGAACAGTCGCTTGCTGTCACCCGTGAGAAACGTCCGGATATGTTGACGGGGAATGTCAAAGATACGTGAAATGCCGTCCTGTTGAAAGATATTGGTCATTATTCATAGGCTGTTGAAAAGATTTTAGACAAAATCAACAACGAGGGTTGTTTTTTTAAGGTTCAATTGGATTAAATCGGAGAATTATGACGATTTTGGAATAAAATCGAAAAAAATCTGTTGACTTGAAAGGCTTTTGCGGCTATACTAATGATGTAATGCGGTTACGATCAGAAGCTGCAATTGAGGAGACACATATAAAGTAAAAAGATGGAGGGATCTTTCATGTTCGTAAGAGAAGTTGAGGTCAAGAATCAGGTCGGTCTGCACGCAAGACCCGCTACATTCTTCATTCAGAAGGCAAATGAGTATAAATCGTCTATCTGGGTAGAAAAGGAAGAGCGCAGAGTAAACGCAAAGAGCCTGCTCGGTATCCTTTCTCTCGGTATCGTAGGCGGTACACCTATCAGGATCATCGCAGACGGTTCTGATGAGCAGCTTGCTGTTGACGGCCTCACAAAGCTTATCGAAAGCGGATTTGAAGAATAATTCAAATAAATAGCAGAAACAAAGCCGCGCCTGATGGTGCGGCTTATGTTTTACGAGGAAATATATGAGGAAATTCCAAAGACTTATCCCTGTATATATTATAATGGTATATTGCATTTTCGCTTTGTCGGCGTGCAGCAGCGCGAGTTACGAGGGCAAAGAACTCGTGGATAAGGCAAAGAAGCTGCACACGGAGCTTGAAGCCGCCCATATCACGGTGACCGACGAGATCACGGGAACAGTTGTTCAGGAAATAACCTACCGCTTTGCCGGAGATGTGATGCAGTATATGTATATCGGGCGCGACGCCGGGACCGGCGAGGAATACTACGAATTCAACAACGGCACCGAGCTCGACACATGGCACACCGGAGATACGGAGTGGTCGTTCGCCGCAAAGGGCAGTGAGGGCTTCTACAACTACTCCCGCGCAAAACGCCACTACTTTGCTGACGGGGAACTGCTGCTCAACGATTACGCGAGTGCGGTAAAGACCGCGAAGATCAGAAGTGAGGTTGGCGAAGCAAAGAGCGTGATCGTCAGCTATGACGACAGCAAGATCTCACAGAATGAGCAGATGACAGGCGTTACGGACTATTGTCAGGAATATCTTCTGTCAGTACATCGTGAAGGAGAATGCAGTGGTCTAACTGTAAGCTATCTCCTCGACGGAAAAGAACAGAAATTTATGATAGCTGTACAGGAATGTGACCCCTCCGCGCCGATAGAACGCGCCGAACCCCCTGCATTAACGGAGAACGCACAATGAACAAACCAAAGATCGCCCTTACCCTGAATATCATAGCTTTCGTTCTCGGCAGTATCGGCATCATTGTCCGGATAGCGCGGAACATACCGGATTTCTGGCTGTACTACACCCAATTGTCGAATGTTGTCGCGGTCATTTCCTCGGCAATGTACATAGCGTTCCGCAGTACGAGGAACAGAAAGCTCCGGGCGTGTGTCCGGGGAATGAGGTATCTCTCCGCCTGCGGACTTACCATGACATTTATCGTGGTGATGTGCATTTTTATCCCGTTCGGCGGCGCTTCCGAGATGATAAGCCGGCTGCTCGGTCATGTGAACGGGTTCATGCATCACCTTGCCTGCCCGCTTATCTCTGTGACTTCCTACATTGTGTTCGAGGAGGGCGTAAGAGAGCGCCGCGCTTTATGGCTGCCGTTCGGGGCGACTGCGGTATATGCTTTCACGGTATATACGCTGAACTATTTCTATCTTGCGCCGGCACCGTATCCATTTTTCGAGACGCATGATCACCCGGTGTGGGAACTTGCGCTCTGGTTTTTCGGATTAATGGCGCTTGTAGCGGGTATAGCGGCGGTGATAAAACTTGCAAACAACAAATTCGGCGGCAACGCGAAAGGAGACCTGCTATGACGTGTCCGATGTGCGGCAGTGATGATGTCGGTACAACTACCGAACGATTCACTACAAGGAACGATTACTCTCCCAGGCTCGGAGTATCGGGGTATCTTATGAGCGGGAAGAAGAAGAGGGGACTGCTGCTCGGATTTCTCGGGGACGAAAAGGTCTTCTATGAAGAAGTGTGTTGCTGCGGTGAATGCGGCGCAAAGTGGAAGATGCTGGAAGATTGAAAGGAGATCAGCTGTGAGATGTCCTAAATGCGGGTATGAATATTGCCAGATCATAAATGAGACGCAGACTACCGGAAAGGATTTTTCCGCAGGGAAGGGCTGTATCGGGTATCTGCTGTTCGGCTGGATAGGGCTGCTGTGCGGACTGTGCGGAGAAGGGCAGAAAACGAAAACGCGCCAGTACTGGATATGCGGGAACTGCGGACACAAATGGAAAGTCTGAAGAAAGATGAATTGTGGTTCCGGCTGATGGAACTGGGGGAGCGCGCCGGGTGTCATCAGCGGGCGGACCGCAGCTTTTTTATCGGCGGCTATCAGTTCCCGCTCTGCGCACGCTGTACGGGGGTATTTCTCGGGCAATTATCCGCGGTGGTGATGCTTATTTTCCGCAAAGCGTTATCCCCGGTATTATCTCTCGTATTATTATTGGTCATGGGAGCCGACTGGTTCATTCAGCGTATCGGCGTCCTTGAATCGGACAATATCCGCCGGCTTATTACCGGAATAATGGGCGGAGCGGGCATAATATTCCTCTACTTTCATATCGCGGCGGCGCTTTTTAAAGCGCTGAAAGCTCTGAAATAAGGGCGCAGCGTCAAAAGTTTTTTGGAAGAGGGGCTTGGGGGAGGGATCTTTTCTTCGGAAAAGGTTCCTCCCCCGTTCTCAAGCGCCGGCGGCTTCTTATTTGTGAAAACTGCACAATTTGCCGGCGGCGTGCTGCTGAAAATTCTACATGATAAATTTCAAAAAAATATTGTAATCGGCGGTAAAATATAGTATAATAATTCTTGCACTGTAACAGCGGTGATGCCGGAGGTTGCGGCGAAAGCCGGGAATTTCGGCGGAGTATGCGGAGGCAGAGACCTCTGCGGACAATAAGGCTTTAATAACGGGGAAGGGTTCGCCCGAGGCGGATACCCCCTGCGCCGGGAACGGCTCCGAGGATATATCGGGGTTCGGGGAACACACGGGATAGTGTGAGCGGAAAAATGCCTTATGACACCCGATGACAGAATATTACGAAAGGGGTAAAAAGACAGTGGCAAAGGAAGTAGTTCGAGTAAAGATCAAGGGCTATGAGCACGGTATCGTTGACGCAGCTGCGGCAAAGATCGTTGAGACAGCAAAGAGAACAGGCTCCAGAGTTGCAGGGCCTATCCCGCTTCCCACAAACAAGGAAGTTATCACGATCCTTCGCGCAGTCCACAAGTACAAGGACAGCCGTGAGCAGTTCGAGCTCAGAACTCACAAGCGTCTCATCGACGTGATCCGTCCGACAAACAAGACAATTGATGCACTTCAGAATCTTGAGCTGCCGGCGGGCGTAGAAATTTCAATGGAATTCTAAAAATGGTTCCCCACCCGTGACAAAAGTCACCAAAGATGAAGTTTCGAGTTATGTCGGCTAAAGCCGACCACTAACCAAGGCAGATACGCTGCACTTGGTCATGTCGGGGAAAGCCCCCGACCAATAACCAAAGGAGGAAAAACCATGAAAAAAGGTTTGATCGCAAAGAAGATCGGTATGACACAGATCTTCGACGAAGCGGGAAACGTAGTTCCCGTTACCGTAGTTGAAGCAGGCCCGTGCGTAGTAGTACAGAAGAAGACTACCGACAACGACGGCTATGAGGCAGTTCAGCTGGGCTTCGGCGATGTATCGCCCAAGCACACGAACAAGCCTATGCAGGGACATTTCAAGAAGAATGATGTTCCGTTCAAGAAGACCCTCAAGGAGTTCAGACTTGACGACATCTCCGGCCTCAATGTGGGCGATGTCCTGAAAGCCGACACATTCGCGGCAGGCGACGTTATCGACGTACAGGGTACAAGCAAAGGTAAAGGCTATCAGGGTGCTGTAAAGCGCCACAACCAGCACAGACTCAAGATGACTCACGGTGCCGGTCCTGTCCACAGAGAACCGGGTTCCATGGGCGCATGCTCCTCGCCTTCGAGAATATTCCCCGGCAAGGGTATGCCCGGACACATGGGCGTTGATACCGTAACGGTACAGAACCTCGTAGTCGTCAAAGTTGACGCGGAAAACAATCTTATCGCAATCAAGGGTGCTGTTCCCGGTCCCAAGGGCGGAGTACTTTGCATTACTGATGCGGTTAAGGCGTAAGGAGGAGGATCGATATGGCAAGCGTAAAAGTATATGATATGAACGGTCAGCCTGTTTCCGACCTCGAGCTTAATGATAATGTATTCGGCATTGAACCGAACGAAACGGTAATGCACGCGGCAGTTGTCAATTATCTCGCTAATCAGCGTCAGGGTACACAGTCCACCCTCACAAGAACCGAGGTAAGCGGCGGCGGCAAGAAGCCGTGGAGACAGAAGGGTACCGGCCACGCAAGACAGGGTTCGACCAGATCTCCTCAGTGGAGACACGGCGGCGTTGCTCTCGGTCCGAAGCCCAGAAGCTACAGCTACTCATTAAATAAAAAGGTAAAGAGACTCGCTCTCCTTTCCGCTCTTTCGTCCAAGGTGATCGACAACGATATCGTGGTTGTTGACGCTATAAAGACGGATGAGTTCAAGACAAAGACGATCGTGAATATGCTCAAGGCACTCAATGTTGACGGAAAGGCACTCATCGTGCTCGACAGCAACGACAAGAAAGTGATCAAGAGCGCTTCCAATATTCCCGGCGTAAAGACAACACAGTTCAACACGCTCAATGTTTACGATATCCTTAACTGCAACAAGTTCGTTGTCGTAAAGGATGCGGTGGCTAAGATAGAGGAGGTTTACGCCTGATGGAAAGAACAGCACAGGACATAATCGTCCGCCCTATAATCACCGAAAGATCTATGGAAGGAATCGCGGACCGCAAGTACACTTTCAGAGTCGCAAAGTCCGCTAACAAGATCGAAATAAAGAAGGCTGTCGAGCAGCTTTTCGGCGTAAAGGTCGATAAAGTGAATACGATCAGCGTCAAAGGCAAGAAGAAGAGAATGGGCAGAAGCGAGGGTTATACCTCCGACTGGAAAAAGGCTGTCGTAACACTCACAGCTGATTCCAAGACCATCGAGTTCTTCGACGGAATGATATAAGGAGTGAAGAGAAATGGCTATAAAGACATATAAGCCCGTCACCCCCGGCAGACGCGGAATGACGGTCATTGACTACAGCGGCTTATCAAAGGTCGCTCCCGAGAGAAGTCTTCTCGAAACTCTCAAAAAGCACTCCGGACGCAACAGCTACGGCAGAATAACCGTCAGACATAAGGGCGGCGGAAACAGAAGAAAGTACAGAGTAATAGACTTCAAGAGAAACAAGCTCGGTATGGATGCGGAAGTCAAGACACTTGAATACGATCCTAACCGTTCCGCATTCATCGCTCTCGTTGAGTATGAGGACGGAGAGAAGAGATATATCATCGCTCCCGACAAGCTCGCGGTAGGCGATAAGATCAGAAGCGGCGCGGACGCCGATATCAAGCCCGGCAACGCACTCCCGCTCGCAAATATCCCCGTGGGTACATTCATCCACAATGTTGAGCTTCATCCCGGCAAGGGCGCACAGCTCGTGCGTTCCGCAGGCAACATGGCACAGCTCATGGCTAAGGAGAACGGTATGGCTCTCCTGAGACTTCCCAGCGGCGAGCTCAGAAATGTTCCCGAGAACTGCATGGCTACCATCGGCGGCGTAAGCAATGCCGACCACGCCAATGTGAACTACGGTAAGGCAGGACGCATCAGACACATGGGCGTCAGACCGACCGTAAGAGGTTCCGTTATGAACCCGAACGACCACCCGCACGGCGGTGGTGAGGGTAAGTCGCCTGTCGGCAGACCCGGCCCTGTAACTCCGTGGGGTAAGCCCGCTCTCGGTTACAAGACCAGAAAGACGAACAACAGAACCGATAAGTTCATCGTCAAGAGAAGAAACGCTAAGTAAACAACACATTGTCAGGCTGCTGTTAATAAGAGTGCGTAGTGCGGCGCAAGGCTGCGTGTAAAGCGTTATTCATTAACTTGCAGCAAAGCTTGAAAGGAAATTTTAATATGAGCAGAAGCATAAAGAAAGGCCCTTATGTCCAGGAAGCTCTCTACAAGCGCGTTCTCGCAATGAACGAGGCTAACGAGAAGAAGGTCCTCAAGACATGGAGCCGTTCCAGCACAATATTCCCCGATTTCGTGGGTCACACTATCGCGGTGCATGACGGACGCAAGCACGTTCCGGTATATGTTACCGAAGATATGGTAGGTCATAAGCTCGGCGAGTTCGCCCCCACAAGGACCTTCAAGGGTCATGTGAGCGGCAAGACCACCAAGAAGTAAGGAGGAGAAACGAATGGAAGCAAGAGCGGAATTAAGACAGGTTCGTATTTCTCCCCGCAAGGTAGGGATCGTACTCGACCTGATCAGAAATAAGCCCTGCGAAGTCGCTATGGCTGTTCTGAAGAACACTCCCAAGGCTGCATGCGAGCCTCTGGAGAAGCTCCTCAAGAGCGCTATGGCAAACGCGGAGAACAACCATAACATGGATCTCAGCCGCTGCTACGTTGCAGAAGCGCACGTCGGCGCAGGTGTTACACTCAAGAGAATAAGACCCGCTGCAAAGGGCAGCGCACACCGTATCCTCAAGAGAACATCGAACATCGTTCTGGTAGTTAAGGAAGCTGAATAAGGAGGTAAACAAATGGGACAAAAAGTTAATCCGCACGGTCTCAGAGTAGGCGTCATCAAGGATTGGGATTCCCGCTGGTTTGCCGGAAAATCCACCTTCGGCGACACACTCGTTGAGGACTACAAGATCCGTGAATATCTTAAAAAGAAGCTTTACAAGGCAGGCATCCCGGATATCGAGATCGAGAGAGACGCTGCCAAGGTAAAGGTAAATATCCACTGCGCTAAGCCCGGTATGGTCATCGGTCAGAAGGGCGCAGAGATCGAAAAGCTCAGAACAGAACTTGAGAAGCTCACAAAGGGCAAGACCGTCCTCGTGAACATCATCGAAGTAAAGAGCCCCGACCTCTCCGCACAGCTCGTTGCAGAGAACATCGCTTCCCAGCTTGAGCAGCGTGTATCCTTCAGAAGAGCTATGAAGTCCTGCATCGGCAGAACAATGAAGCTCGGCGCAAAGGGTATCAAGACACAGGTTTCGGGAAGACTCGGCGGTGCCGAGATCGCACGTTCCGAGAGCTATCATGAGGGTACTATCCCGCTTCAGACGCTCCGTGCAGATATCGAGTACGGCGTTGCAAGAGCAAATACCACATACGGCGTTATCGGCGTAAAGGTATGGATCTACAAGGGTGAAGTCCTCAAGGGCGAGGTTCGTTCCGACAGACCCGAAAGACCCGAGAGAAGAAGAAGAAATGACAGAGGAGACAGAGCCGACAGAGGAGAGAGAAGACCCTCCCGTCCGAGAAACGGCGAAAGAGCTCCGAGAGCTGAAAGAAAGACAGAAGGGGGTAATGAATAATGTTACTTCCAAAGAGAGTTAAATACAGAAGACAGCAGAGAGGCCGTATGACCGGTAAGGCTCTTCGCGGCAATAAGGTAACAAACGGAGATTACGGTCTGCAGGCTCTTGAGCCGGCATGGATCACTTCCAACCAGATCGAGGCTGCCCGTATCGCGATGACACGTTACATCAAGAGAGGCGGTCAGGTATGGATCAAGATATTCCCCGACAAGCCCGTTACCGAAAAGCCCGCCGAGACCCGAATGGGTTCCGGTAAAGGTTCGCCTGAGTACTGGGTGGCTGTCGTAAAGCCCGGCAGAGTTCTCTTCGAGATCGCCGGCGTTACGGAAGATGTTGCAAGAGAGGCAATGCGTCTCGCAATGCACAAGCTCCCGATCAAGTGCAAGTTCGTAGCAAAGGAAAAGGAGGCTGACGCAGAATGAAAAAGATAACCAAAGAGATCAGAGACCTTTCCGAAGTCGAACTTCAGAACAGAGCCGCAGAGCTCAAGCAGGAACTGTTCAATCTCCGTTTCCAGCTTGCTGTGAACCAGCTTGACAACCCCACAAGGATCAAGGCAGTCAAGAAGGAGATCGCGGTAATCAAGACGATCCAGCGTGAGCGTGAGCTTGCGGCTAAAAGCTGAGAGGGGAGGATAAAGCACAATGGAAAGAAACCTCAGAAAAACAAGAGTCGGCAGGGTAGTAAGCAACAAGATGGATAAGACCATTGTCGTTGCGATCGCCGATAACGTTCGTCACCCCCTCTACGACAAGATCGTAAAGAGAACCATCAAGCTCAAGGCACATGATGAAGAGAACACCTGCAATATAGGCGACACCGTGGAGATCATGGAAACAAGACCTCTGTCCAAGGACAAGAGATGGAGACTTGTGAATGTGATCGAGAGAGCTAAGTAAGCGGAAGGAGCGTAAAAAACATGATTCAGATGCAGACACGCCTCAAAGTCGCTGACAACACAGGAGCAAAAGAGCTCATGTGCATCAGGGTACTGGGCGGAACTCGCAGAAAATACGCCAACATCGGCGATATAATAGTCGCTTCCGTAAAGAAGGCGACTCCCGGCGGCACCGTAAAGAAGGGTGACGTTGTAAAGTGTGTCATCGTTCGTTCGGCAACAGGTCTCAGAAGAGCAGACGGAACCTATATCCGTTTCGATGAGAACGCAGCCGTTATAATCAAGGAGGACAAGACTCCGAGAGGCACACGTATTTTCGGGCCGGTAGCAAGAGAACTTCGCGAGAAGGATTTCATGAAGATCCTCTCTCTTGCCCCCGAAGTATTATAAGGAGGTCCTGAAATGAACAAACTTCACGTTAAAACAGGCGACGAGGTACAGATCATCTCGGGCAAGGACAAGGGCAAGAGCGGTAAGGTCCTTGAGGTATCGCCTTCCGAAGGCAAGGTAATTGTTGAAGGACTCAACATGGTAACAAAACATGTAAAGCCCAGACAGCAGGGACAGCCCGGCGGTATCGTAAAGGCAGAAGGCGCTCTGTATGCAAGCAAGGTAATGCCCGTTTGCCCCAAGTGCAAGAAGGCTGTACGCGTAGGCGCAGAGATAAAGGACGGAAAGAAAATCAGAGTCTGCAAGAAGTGCGGCGCTGAACTCTGATCGGCTTGACGGAGGGGTCGGATAAAGTAACTTCCGGCTTCCGTCGGTAAGGAGAAAAACAATGTCAACAATGAAAACCTATTACAAGGAGAAAGTAGCTCCCGCACTCTTCAAGAAGTTCGGATACAAGAGCGTAATGCAGACTCCTAAACTCGATAAGATCGTTATCAATGTAGGCTGCGGTGAAGCAAAGGACGATAACAAGAAGATCGAAGCAATAATGAGCGATATCAGCCAGATAACAGGTCAGAAGCCGGTCATCTGCCGCGCAAAGAAGGCTATCGCAAACTTCAAGCTCCGTGAGGGCAACATCATCGGCGTCAAGGTAACACTCCGCGGCGAAGTGATGTACGAATTCCTCGACAGATTCTTCAATATCGCGCTGCCCCGTGTACGTGACTTCAGAGGTATCAACCCCAACTCGTTCGACGGCAGAGGCAACTACAGCGTAGGTATCAAGGAACAGCTCATCTTCCCGGAGATCGAGTATGAGAAGATCGACGCTATCCGCGGTATGGACATCAACTTTGTAACAACAGCAAAGACAGACGAAGAGGCAAAAGAGCTGCTTACACTCATGGGCGCTCCGTTTGCGAAATAAGAAAGGTTAAGGAAATCAACATGGCAAAGAAATCAATGATCGCTAAGCAGCAGCGACCTGCAAAATTTTCTACCCGTTCTTATAACAGATGCAAGATTTGCGGCAGACCTCACGCTTATCTGCGCAAGTTCGGAATATGCAGAATCTGCTTCAGAGAACTCGCGTACAAGGGACAGATCCCCGGTGTCAAGAAGGCAAGCTGGTAATTTTACATCATAAATTTAAGGAGGAAGCAGAAAATGCAGATCACTGATACTATCGCAGATATGCTCACACGGATCCGCAACGCGAGTGCCGCAAAGCACCCCACAATAGATGTTCCCTGCTCCAATGTCAAGAAGCAGATCGCTCAGATCCTCGTAGATGAGGGTTATATAAAGAACTTCAGAGTGATCGAGGACAACAAGCAGGGAGTGATCCGGATCACGCTCAAGTATACTGAGAATAAGTCACAAGTCATCACGGGTTTACGCAGAGTCAGCAAGCCCGGTTTAAGAATTTACTCGAACTGCAAGGATATGCCCAAGGTAATGAAGGGTCTCGGTATCGCTATCGTGTCCACTTCCAAGGGCATCATGACCGACAAGAAGGCAAGAGAACTCCATGTCGGCGGTGAGATCCTCGCATTCGTATGGTAAGGAGGAACAGATATGTCCAGAATAGGTAAACACCCGATCGCTGTTCCTGCCGGAGTAGATGTAAAGATCGACGGATCCACAGTAACAGTAAAGGGACCCAAGGGTACCCTCACAAGAGAATTCAAGCCCTCGATGAAGATCACTTCCGAGGCAGGTCAGATAAAGGTAGAGCGTCCCGATGACGAAGCTTCTAACCGCGCTCTCCACGGCCTCACAAGAACCCTTATCCACAACATGGTAGTCGGCGTTACAGAGGGCTTTGAAAAGCAGCTCGAAATACAGGGCGTCGGTTACAGATGCGAGAAGAAGGGCAAGGATCTTATCCTGAAGATCGGCTATTCCCACGATGTCATCGTGTCCGATACAGACGATATCAAGATCGAAGCTCCTCAGCCCAACCAGATCGTGATCAAGGGTATCGACAAGCAGAAGGTCGGCCAGTTCGCAGCAGAAGTACGCGGCAAGCGTCCTCCCGAGCCGTACAAGGGCAAGGGCATCAGATACGTTGACGAGTATGTACGCCGCAAAGAAGGCAAGGCCGGCAAGGGCAAGAAGTAAGAGGTGATTGGAAATGATAAAGCAGAAAGACAGCAATAAGCAGAGAATCAAGCGTCATCAGAGGATCAGAAACAAGATCTCCGGTACAGCCTCCTGCCCCCGCCTGAATGTTTTCCGTTCTTCCAAGAACATCTATGCTCAGATCATCGATGATGAAGCAGGTGTGACACTCTGCGCGGCATCCTCCAATGAGAAGGACTTCACAGAGTACGGCGGAAACTGCGAAGCAGCCAAGAAAGTCGGCGAGAAGATCGCAGAAAGAGCAAAGGAAAAGGGTATAACCGATGTTGTATTCGACAGAGGCGGTTATATCTATCACGGAAGAGTAGCTGCGCTCGCAGACGGTGCGCGCGAAGGCGGACTCAATTTCTAAAATATAACAGGAGGAAAAAGCTTTGGCACTTATAGACGCATCAAAATTAGAACTCGCCGAGAAAGTCGTAGCTATCAACCGTGTATCCAAGACAGTCAAGGGCGGACGTATCATGAAGTTCTCCGCGCTCGTAGTAGTCGGTGACGGAAACGGCATCGTAGGTTTCGGTCTCGGTAAATCAAACGAAGTTCCGGACGCTATCCGCAAGGGCATCGAGGACGCCAAGAAGAACCTTATCAAGGTTTCCCTCAAGGGTACAACGATCCCGCATGAGACAGTAGGAAAGTTCGGCGCAGGCGCAGTTCTTATGAGACCCGCTCCCGAAGGTACCGGCGTTATCGCAGGCGGCCCCGTGCGTTCGGTCGTAGAAATGGCAGGCATCAAGAATATCCGTACAAAGTCCCTGCGTTCCAATAACCCCTGCAACGTCGTAAGAGCAACTATCGCAGGTCTCGCTTCCCTCAGAGATGCTGAGCAGGTAGCTGCTATCAGAGGCAAGACAGTCAAGGAAATATTAGGCTGAGAAAGGAAGGATCTCGTATTATGAAGATCAAACTCGTAAAGTCCCTCATCGGCCGTAAGGACAGCCACATCGCGACTGCAAAGTCGCTCGGTCTTCGCAAGATCGGCGATGTTACAGAGCAGCCCGATAACGCGGCTACAAAGGGAAAGATCAAAGAGATCGGATATCTTGTAGAAGTATCCGAGTAATATCTTAATAACAGGAGGTGTAACAATTGAAGCTGCACGAATTATCTCCTGCAGTCGGCGCAACAAAGGAAGTAAAGCGCATCGGACGCGGACACGGTTCCGGTCACGGCAAGACTGCGGGCAAAGGACATAAAGGTCAGTGGGCTCGTTCCGGCGGCGGAGTAAAGCCCGGATTCGAGGGCGGTCAGACCAAGCTCGCTATGCGTATCCCTAAGCGCGGATTCAATAACATTTTCGCAACGGAATACGCAACAGTCAATGTATCCGATCTTGAGAGCCGTTTTGAGAGCGGTGCCGAGATCGACGCACAGGCACTCGTTGAGATCGGCCTCGTAAAGAAGCTTTACGACGGCATCAAGATCCTCGGTAACGGAGAACTGACAAAGAGCTTTACCGTTAAGGCTTCCAAGTTTACCGCTGCTGCAGCGGAAAAAATCGAGAAGGCGGGCGGAAAGGCTGAGGTGGTATAATGTTTGAAGTCTTTCGCAATGCGTGGAAAGATACAAATCTCCGCAAAAAGATTTTATACACATTATTCATCATAGTGATTTTCCGTCTTGGTTCCAACATCTTCGTTCCGTTCCTCGATATGAGCGTGATATCCGATCTCATGGGCGATGAGTCTCTGCTGAGCTTCCTCGATACCATGACCGGCGGTTCGCTCTCGAACGGTACGCTGCTCGCAATGTCGATCACCCCGTATATCAACGCTTCCATCATAATCCAGCTGCTCGCCGTGGCGATACCCGCTCTTGAGAAGCTGCAAAAGGAAGGCGATGAGGGGCGCAAGAAACTGAATACCATCACAAAGCTCACATCGCTGGGTCTGGCAATTTTCCAGGCAATCGGCTTCTACGCACTGCTCAATGTAAGAGGTGCGGTAAAGTACAGTCTCGATCAGGGATTTTCAGGTATCCTTGCCGCGATCACGATAGTAATATGCTTCGTGGCAGGTGCTTCGCTCATTATATGGCTTGGTGACCAGATCAATGAGAAGGGAATAGGAAACGGTATCTCGATCATACTCTTCGCCGGTATCATCGCAAGAGCTCCTTCGAGCGTCTTCGCACTGATACAGTCCATGAGCGCGGATATGAAGAACGCTATCCTCGTTCCGGTGGTGGGTATCATCTTTGTGATAATGATCGGTCTCGTTGTACTGATGACCAACGCGGAAAGAAGAATACCCGTCCAGTACGCAAAGAGAGTTGTCGGCAGAAAGATGTACGGCGGTCAGTCCACGTTCATTCCGATCAAGGTAGCTATGGCGGGCGTTATGCCGATCATCTTCGCGATGTCGGTCATGGCACTCCCCCAGACGATCTGCTCGTTCTTCGGCATATACGGAGACGGAAGCAGCGGAAATGATTTCTGGGAAGGCTTCGTAAGACTGTTCAGCCAGTCCAGCTGGCTATATGCGATACTCTACTTCCTGCTGATAATCGCGTTCAACTACTTCTATATCGCGATCCAGTACAATCCCGTAGAGATCGCCAACAATCTGAAGAAGAACAACGGCGCTATTCCGGGTATCCGTCCCGGCAAGCCCACATCGGACTTCATTCAGAATTCGCTTTCCAAGATCTCGCTTATCGGTGCAATGTTCCTCGCGTTCATTGCGATATTCCCGATAATATTCAGACAGCTTTCGGGCATCAATATCGCGCTCGGCGGTACTACAATGCTGATCCTTGTCGGCGTTGCGCTCGAAACGGTACGTTCTCTCGAGTCCCAGATGATGATGCGTCACCACAAGGGCTTCCTCGAATAAGAAAGTGCCTGTCAAAGACCAAACAACAGACCGCGGTGCGGAGAGGAGACATACGTTTCCCGCCGTGCCGGGTCACATCGTATAGGAAGGTTAATATATGAATCTGATCTTTTTAGGCGCTCCCGGCGCAGGAAAAGGCACACAGGCGGAGATCGTCTGCGAGAAGCTCGGTATTCCCGCACTCTCAACAGGCAATATGCTCCGTGAAGCGGTAAAGAACGGTACACCTACCGGACTTGCGGCAAAGGAGTATATGGACAGGGGAGACCTTGTTCCGGACGATGTCGTTATCGGCATTCTCAAGGACAGGATCGCCAAGGACGACGCAAAGAACGGATTTATCCTCGACGGATTTCCGAGAACAGTCGCACAGGCTGAAGCACTCGACGCTATGGGCGTCAATATCGACAAGGTCATCGAGATCTATGTCCCCGACGACAAGATCTGCTCAAGACTCTCCGGCAGACGTGTATGCGAAAGCTGCGGAGCTTCCTACCATGTCGATCACAAGCCCACCAAGCAGGAGGGTGTATGCGACAGCTGCGGCGGCAAAGTGGTGCAGAGAGTTGACGACAAGCCCGAGACAGTGCTTTCAAGACTCGCAACATACCACGAAAAGACAGCGCCCCTCAAGGATTACTACACTGCGAAGGGCAAGCTCAAGACCGTGATCGGACAGGACGGCATCGCCGACACCGCTAAGCTCACGCTTGAAGCGATAGAAAGTCAGGATTAACACAAATGATAAAAGTCAAATCGTCCGCGGAACTTCGTCTGATGATGGAATCAAACGAAATAGCCGCGCAGGCGCTCGCTCTCGCAGGAAGATCGGTCCATGCGGGAATGAGTACATGGGAGCTTGACAAGATAGTTCACG
Organism: uncultured Clostridia bacterium; assembly: GCA_947166945.1. Classification (GTDB taxonomy): domain Bacteria; phylum Bacillota; class Clostridia; order Oscillospirales; family Ruminococcaceae; genus Ruminiclostridium_E. The sequence goes on along the minus strand of CAMVGH010000006.1, from coordinate 8,801 downwards.
ATTTCATAGTGAGCAAGGGTGCGATACCCTCATCGCTCGGATACGGCGGATTTCCCAACAGCTGCTGCATCTCGGTGAATGAAGAGCTTATACACGGTATCCCCTCCAGGAAGAAGATAATCAGGGAGGGCGATATAGTAACAGTCGATGTCACTACACTGTATAAGGGATGGCAGGGCGACAATGCCCGCACATTCAGGATCGGGACCGTTTCTCCGGAAGCGGAACGACTGATGAAAGTAACCGAAGAAGCACTCTGGAAAGGTATCGAACAGGCTGTGCCGGGTAACCGTATCGGAGATATCTCTGCGGCGGTACAGGCTCATGTTGAAAGCAACGGCTACCATGTAGTAAGACAGTATGTCGGTCACGGCATCGGCACCGAAATGCACGAGGACCCCGAAGTTCCGAACTTCGGCAAGGCGGGCAGAGGCCCGAGACTGGTCCCCGGTATGACAATTTGTATCGAGCCGATGGTCAACGAATCCACCCCGGAGGTAAAGGTGCTTCCGGATAAGTGGACAGTCGTAGAGGCAAACGGTAAACTCAGCGCACATTTTGAGCACTGCATAGCGATCACGAACGATAAGCCGCTCATAATGACGCTCGAATCTCATTGACGGTGAAAGTATGGATCTTGTGAAGGGTATGGTCGTAATAAGCAGGGCAGGGCGCGACAAAGGCAGCCTGCTCGCGGTGGTCGGCACCGACGGGGACTTCGTGCTCGTAGCCGACGGCAAGGAAAGACCGCTTGCAAGACCCAAGAAAAAGAACCCGAAGCACCTTGCCCGCACAGATATGCGGACAGAGACGGACGGCATATCCGACAAGGCTCTGCGAAGAGCGCTGCGGGAGCTGTCGGCGAAGGGTTGAGGACGAATAAAATCTGTCAGCAAGTTACAGGAGTGTGATCAAAGCTTGTCTAAAGAAGATGTGATCGAAGTAGAGGGAACCATACTTGAAGCACTGCCCAACGCGACTTTCAGGGTAGAGCTTCAGAACGGGCATAAAATACTCGCTCATGTTAGCGGAAAGCTCAGAATGAACTTTATCCGAATCCTTCCCGGAGATAAGGTAACGGTGGAAATGTCCCCGTACGATCTTACAAAGGGCAGGATCACATGGAGAGCAAAATAAACGCCCTCAGGAACAACGTAACCTTATAAAGGAGGGTTATAACAATGAAAGTAAGACCTTCGGTAAAACCTATGTGCGATAAGTGCAAGGTTATCAAGCGCAAGGGCAAGGTAATGGTTATCTGCAAAGAGCCCAAGCATAAGCAGAGACAGGGCTGATCGGCCCCGATTATAACAGGAGGAAAAAAATATGGCAAGAATCGCCGGTGTGGATCTCCCGAAGGAAAAGCGTGTTGAGATCGGTCTCACATACGTTTACGGCATCGGAAGAAAATCCGCAAATGATATTCTCGCAAAAGCAGGCGTAAATCCCGACACACGTGTCAAGGATCTTACCGAGGACGAAGAGGCGAAGATCCGTGAAGTCATCGACGGACACTACATCGTTGAAGGTGACCTCAGAAGAGATGTTGCTCTCAACATAAAGAGACTCGTCGAGATCAACTGCTACCGCGGAACACGTCACCGCAAGGGTCTGCCCTGCCGTGGTCAGAGAACAAAGACAAACGCGAGAACCCGCAAGGGTCCCAAGAAGACAATCGCGAACAAGAAGAAATAATAAAGGGGGTTAATAAATGGCACAGGCTAAGAACACCGGAAAGAAGGCCGTTATCCGCCGCCGCCGCGAAAGAAAGAACATCGAAAACGGCGCAGCGCATATCCAGTCGTCTTTCAACAATACGATCGTTACTATCACCGATCTTCAGGGTAATGCTCTTTCGTGGGCAAGTGCAGGCGAGCTGGGATTCAGAGGATCCAGAAAGTCCACTCCTTTCGCTGCGCAGTCCGCTGCGGAAACAGCTGCAAAGGCTGCTATGGAGCACGGTCTCAAGACAGTAGAAGTATATGTAAAGGGTCCGGGCGCAGGACGTGAAGCGGCTATCAGAGCTTTACAGGCAGCAGGACTTGAAGTGCGTATGATAAAGGATGTTACTCCCATACCGCACAACGGATGCCGTCCTCCCAAGAGAAGACGCGTCTGAGTAAGGAACCGAGCTTTAACAGTAATGTGCTCGGTGTCGATTGTACTTGCCCCGCCGGTGCGGGAAAAAAGCCGGGCTGAAGGCAAAGTACGGAAACCGATATTTTTTAAAACAATTACGGAGGTTACACAATGGCAGTAGACAGAACGCCGGTGCTCAAGAGATGCAAGGCTCTCGGTATAAGCCCCATGGTAATGGGATACGGCAAGGAAACAAAGAGAAATAAGAACGCAAACCAGAGAAAAAAGGTGTCCGAATACGGACTCCAGCTGAAGGAAAAGCAGAAGCTCAAATTCATCTACGGTGTGCTCGAAAAGCAGTTCTATCATTATTATGAAATGGCTGTAAAGGAAGAGGGCATCTCCGGTCAGAACCTGCTCAGACTTCTCGAATCCAGACTTGACAATGTCGTATTCAGAGCGGGCTTTGCTATCACAAGACGTGAAGCAAGACAGCTGGTAGGTCACGGTCACTTCACAGTGAACGGCAAGAGAGTTGATATCCCGTCCTATCGTATCAAGGAAGGCGATGTGATCGCACTTTCCGAGAAGAGCAAGAAGAGCCCGAAGTTCGCGCAGATCGCTGAAGCCGTTGACGGCAGACTTATCCCCTCGTGGCTCGAAGTGAACAAAGAAGCTATGACAGCTAAGATAGCTAAGTTACCTCAGCGTGACGAGCTCGATTATGAGATCGAAGAACACCTCATCATAGAGCTTTATTCCAAGTAATAGCTTTCCGGCATTTGTTGCCGGCGTGGCGGTTATTTTTAATTCACGGTCAGACCTTATATCACGCCGCCTTTCGTGCGCGATCACCGTGATTTAAAATTGACCGGGGCAGCTTTGTTCAGTCACAAGAGTCAGATGAATCAAAATGCCCTTTAGAGAATAAGCAGGGGACGTCCGCGTTCCCCCAACCAAATACAGCAGGAGGGTTAAAGGAATGCTTGATAAAATTGAGAAGCCTGAGATAGAGATAGTAAAGCTCAGACCTGACGGAAAGTACGGAATGTTTGTTCTTGAACCCCTCGAGGCAGGCTACGGCAACACGCTGGGAAACAGCCTAAGGCGTGTTTTGCTCTCCTCTTTACCCGGCGTTGCGGTAACGGCAGTGAAGATCGACGGCGTACAGCATGAGTTCTCCACTATTCCCGGCGTTAAGGAAGATGTTACCGAGATCATTCTGAATGTCAAGGGCTTGATCGCAAAAATGTACGGCGACGCTCCCAAGAATGTCTGCATAAAGGCGGAAGGCGAATGTGAAGTCACCGCCAGCGACATCAAGGGTGACAGCGAGATCGAGATCCTCGATCCCGGCATGCACATAGCTACTCTGAGCGCAGGTGCAAAGCTCTTCATGGAGCTGACCTTCGACAGAGGCAGAGGCTATGTTTCGGCAGAAAAGAACAAGGCTCTGCTGAATCCCCCTATCGGCGTGATCGCTGTTGACAGCATCTACACACCTGTATTAAAGGTAAATTATACCGTAGAAAACACCCGTGTCGGTCAGAGAACAGACTATGACAAGCTCATAGTCGAAGTATGGACAGACGGCACTATCTCCGCAAAGGAAGCGATTTCCCTCGCGGCAAAGCTCCTCAACGAGCACCTCGCACTGTTCGTCGATCTTTCCGATGAACCTCAGCAGACCGAATTCATGGTAGAAAAGGACGACAAGAGCAAGGATAAGCTCCTCGAAATGACTATCGAGGATCTCGACCTCTCGGTACGTTCGTTCAACTGCCTGAAGCGTGCGGGCATCAATACGGTGGACGACCTTATCAATAAGTCACAGGAAGATATGATGAAGGTAAGGAATTTAGGCAAGAAGTCGTTTGAGGAGGTCAGAGCAAAGCTTCAGTCGCTCGGTTTTGACCTTGCCTCCAACGAAGATGATTAAAATCGACAGGGACATATAAGTCCGTCGGAAAGGAGAAACCATAATGGCAATGAGAAAGTTAGGCAGAACCAGCGACCACAGAAAAGCAATGCTCAGAGCTATGGTTACTTTCTTACTCGAGAACGGTAAGATCGAAACTACCGTTACAAGAGCTAAAGAAGTCAGAAGTGAAGCTGAGAAGATGATCACACTCGGCAAGAAGGGTGATCTTCATTCCAAGCGTCAGGTCTTTGCATACGTTACCAAGGAAGCAGTCTCCAAGAAGCTCTTCGATGAGATCGCTCCCAAGTACAACGAGAGAAACGGCGGTTATACAAGAATAATCAAGGTAGGACCCCGCCGCGGTGACGGTGCTGAAATGGCAGTTATCGAGCTCGTTTAATTGCATCAGAAAAAGCAAGTCCTTCGGATAATTTCCGGAGGACTGTTTTTTTGTTGTTAAAAACGCCGAAAATTGAGACGTATTTGTATAAATTACCGAAATATAATTGCAAACGCTAATATATTTGTGTTATAATTTATAGTAACTTAAAATGTCCGATATTATCTTATGATATTATATCGTTCGGGGGGATGAATAGGCATGAAGTATAAGGTGCTTGTAAATTACGGCGCAAATCAGGCTATAATGAGGGATATCTTCCAGTATGCGGGAAAGCGGTTCACGATACTTTCCACGACCTCGGACCTCAGAGATGTCACCAATCATTTTGAGATGATGAAGCCCGATGTGTACGTAATATTCATAGATGACGCTTATGAGGATTCCATAGCGCAGCTTCCCAAACTCAAAGAGCATGTATCATACAACAAATGCCCGATAATCATAGTCGCACGCAGTGAACAGTGCAGGGAACTGGAGGAAAACAACAGGAATGCCGCAAATCTGCTTATCAGGCGTCCGATATCCACAGATAACCTTGCGCTTACTATCGAGAGTTATCTGGAAAAGGGCTATGAGGAGCAGATAGACGACGATTTCAAGAAACGTATCCTTGTCGTGGACGATGACAGGCTCATGCTCAAGACTATCAAATCTGCGCTGGAGGACAAATACGATGTCACAGCGATGCTCAACGGCGTAATGGTGGAGAAGTTCCTGTCACAGAATAAGGTCGATCTGATAATTCTTGACTATGAGATGCCGATAATGACCGGAGCCGAGGTTTTCAGAAAGCTTCGTGCCAATGCAGCCTACAACCGCATACCGATATGCTTCCTTACCGGTGTTTCGGAGCGTGAGAAGGTAGAGGAGATAATGGCGCTCAAACCCCGCGGGTATCTGCTTAAACCGATAAATATGGAAATGCTGCTTGCTACTGTAGCGAACCTCGCATAAGGGAGATAACAAAACAATATGGCTGAATTGATGGATAAGATGCAGATCGGCGAAGAGGAAGAGGAAGATTTCCGGCTTACCGATCTTATAGATGTAAAAACGCTGCAAAGCATTCAGGACGCGTTTTCCGATATGTCGGGCATGGCTGCCCTTACTGCCGATAAGAACGGCGTTGCGGTAACGCAGGGATCTAATTTCACGGATTTCTGTATGAAATATACCCGCCGTTCACTGTTCGGGTGTATGAGATGCTTCGAGTGCGACAAGCACGGTGCGGAGATAACGCAGGAGACCGGCGGTCCCTGCTCATACTACTGCCATGCAGGTCTGGTGGATTTTGCGGCGCCGATCATGGCAAACGGCAAGATGATAGGCTCGTTCATCGGCGGACAGGTGCTGACAAAGCCGCCTGTGCTTTCGGAATTCCGCAAGACCGCGGAGGAACTGAATATAGACCCGGACGAGTATGTCAAGGCAGTGCACGAGGTGCGCATAGTTGACAAGGAGACCATAGACAAGGCTGCCGCATCGCTCTATACCATAGCGGGAGTGCTTTCCGACATAGCATACAAGAACTATATGCTCTACAAGACCAATCGTGAGGTAGAGGCGGCGTCAAAGATGAAGAGCGACTTCCTCGCGAATATGAGCCATGAGATCCGGACACCTATGAATGCCGTTCTCGGCATGGTCGATCTTGCGCTGCGTGAGGATATGTCCGCCAACGCGAGGGATTTCGTCAACCAGATAAAGGTCGCGGGAAAAAATCTGCTTGTCATAATCAATGATATCCTCGACTTCTCGAAGATCGAGTCCGGCAAGATGGAGATAATCCCCGACAACTATGAGCCGCTGTCTATCGTGAATGATGTCGCGAACATAGTGAATACCCGTATCGGCGACAAAGAAGTGGAATTCACCATGGATATCGCTCCGGATATCCCGAGAATGCTGTACGGCGATAATTTCCGCATACATCAGATAATGATAAATATACTGAACAACGCGGTGAAGTTCACCAAGCGGGGCAATGTTGCCCTGAAACTCGCGGCGGAGTTCAGCGACACCGCTCCGGACGAAGTTATCCTCAAGATAGAGGTAAGGGATACGGGTATCGGTATCAAGAACGAAGACAAGAAGAAACTGTTCAATTCCTTCCAGCAGGTTGACAGCAAGCGTAACAGAAATGTGGAGGGTACAGGTCTCGGTCTTGCCATAACGCGCCAGCTGCTCGATCTTATGGGCGGAAGCATACGCTTCGACTCGGAGTATAACAAGGGGACTACATTCTACATAAAGATACCCCAGAAGGTAGTTGACAGAATGCCCTCCGTGCCGATACCGGAGAACAAGCCGCGCACTGTGGTATGTATCGCGAACGAGTATGTGCGTGACCAGATGCACCGCGACCTTGACCGTATAGGCGCGGAGTTTGTCGAGGTTGAAAACTGCGACGACATCGAGGCATACGAGCCGCAGTACCTCATCATAGACAAGAATGAACTTACCAATCTGCTGCTTAACTATCTGGAAAAGCACCCTGAGATACAGTGCCTTGCTGTTGCCGATTATGCGAGCCGAAGTTCGGTAATGCTCCCCAATGTTCATGTGATCCGAAAGCCGGTGTACTCACTCGGACTGTACAACGCAATGGGCATCAGCAATATCACTCTGTTTACCGATGAATCCGAAGAGGAAACGTTCAACTTTGTCGCTCCGGAGGCGAGAGTGCTTGTCGTTGACGATAACAGCGTAAACCTCACGGTAGCAAAGGGTCTGCTTGAACCTCTGAAGATGAGCGTTGACCTTGCGCAGAGCGCCGGCGAGGCTATAGACCTGATGAATCAGGTGAAGTATGACGCGATATTCATGGATCACATGATGCCGGAGATCGACGGTGTTGAGGCGACTCATATAATTCGCCGCCTCATGCCGGAATATGATGATGTGGCAATAATCGCGCTTACGGCAAATGCGGTAAGCGGTGCGAAGGAAATGTTTCTCTCCGAGGGCATGGACGACTTTGTAGCAAAGCCGATAGATCTCAAGGAGATCACAGCAAAGCTTCACAAGTGGCTGCCTAAAGACAAGATAGTCCCGATATCCGCGGAACAGGCGGCTGCCGACGCGCAGGCCGCGGAGCAGAATAAACAGTATCTCCAGCCGGAGATCCCGATAGACGGACTCGACACCAAGACCGCGATAGAGCGGCTCGGAAGCGCCGACCTGTTTATGACGGTCCTGAAAGAATATTATGTCTCTATCGAGAAGAAAGCCGATACCATTCAGGAGCATTACGAAGCGGGCGATATTCATGCGTACACCGTCGAGGTGCATGCCCTGAAGAGCGCGTCACGTCAGATAGGCGCAATGGAGCTTGCCGATACTGCCGCCGAGCTTGAACAGGCAGGAAACGAGGGCAATACGGCGCTTATCCGCGAAAAGACAATGCCTATGCTCGAAGTTTACCGCAGTCTGAAAGATGTGCTCAGACCCCATGTTCCCGATGTCGGAGAAAAGGAACTCCAGCCCGCTACCGACGAGCTTATACTGCCGCTGCTCGACAAGCTCTCCGAGGCTCTGGAATTCTTTGATACCCTCCAGATAGATGAGGCGGTCGAGGAGATGTCCGGTTACTCCTACTCAGACGAGAAGCAGCAGGCTTGCTTCGATAAGCTGAAAGACGCCGCCGAGATAAGCGACATAGATACAATCGCAGAGATCATTGCCGAGTGGAGAGGCTATCTCTCCTGACCGGAGCTGTATGTAAACAAATATCCCCGTACCTTTACGGTACGGGGACTTTTTGTGCCTTTATTCTGTTACGCTGTTTTCCTTAGCGAAGAGCTGCCTGAGCTGCTGCGAGGCGAGCGATCGGAACACGGAAAGGCGAGCAGGATACATAGTCAAGACCGATCTTGTGGCAGAACTCAACGGATGTCGGGTCACCGCCGTGCTCACCGCAGATACCGCAGTGGAGCTTGTCGTTTACGGGCTTGCCGAGCTTTATAGCCATTTCCATGAGCTTGCCGACGCCTGTCTGATCGAGCTTAGCGAAAGGATCGTTCTCGAAGATCTTGGTGTCATAGTAAGCGCCGAGGAACTTGCCGGCGTCGTCACGGGAGAAGCCGAAGGTCATCTGCGTGAGGTCGTTGGTACCGAAGCAGAAGAAGTCTGCTTCCTTAGCGATGTCATCAGCAGTCAGAGCTGCACGCGGAATCTCGATCATGGTACCGATCTCATACTCCAGCTTTGCGCCTGCAGCAGCGATGGTCTCGTCAGCGGTCTTCTTGACAACATCCTTAACGTACTTGAGCTCCTTGACTTCGCCGACCAGCGGGATCATGATCTCCGGCTTAACGGTCCAGTCAGCATGCTTCTTCTGAACGTTGATAGCAGCCTTGATGACAGCCTTGGTCTGCATTGCAGCGATCTCCGGATAGG
>CAMVGH010000005.1 GCA_947166945.1 uncultured Clostridia bacterium | reverse complement strand
GAAACCCTTTTCTGAAGAAAAGGGCTTTCCCCCGGACCCCCTTCCCAAAAGACTTCAACTGCTTCGCGCTGAAGATCCGACAGTAAATACCTCTTTGATTGATTCAATTATATGAGAATAAGAATGACAATGATAATGATACAGATACAAATACAAATACAAATACAAATACAAATAATGATATAAACAATAATATTATATTGATATGGCGCTTCGTACCGCGCAGACAATACCATATTTATTATAACTTATACAGAAAAAAAAGTAAAGTGTTTTCTTGCAATTTGACTAAATTTAACAAAAAACAGTCTGAATTTTTGGTAAATACATTTTGTGACATTATTAGATTTGACAATTGATAAGATTTGTTGTATAATGCTATAATAATGCAGAATACGCAGAATGTGAGACATAAAGGCTTTTTATCAATGTCTGCTCATCTATTATATATCGGAGGACGTTATGAAAAAAATATACAGACCGCTTGTTTTTATGCTGTGCGCGGTCATGATGTCGGGCTGCTTCGGCGCTCCGCCGGCGCCCGCGGATACAGAGACACAGACTTCGGCACAGACCGAACCCCCGGTCACCGAAACTGCCGCGCCGGTAAGCGTTTCGGCAGCGGCTCTCGACGGTGAGGACGAGCCCTCCCACAGTGTGAACGCCCCTGCGGATAAGCCCCTCGTTATCTCTGCCGACGGTATTCCCGGCGCATATACCCCCTTTACCGGCAGCAGCGATATCGACGAGATCATCAGCGCCGTCACGGGCGTTACGCTTCTCGGAAAGACCCGCTCCGGCAGCGTCGTCATGAACGGCGTCACAGGTGAGACCGAGGAATATCACGGGATCCCCTACGAGTACGGCGGTATTGCCGATACGACAGTCACCGCGGACGAGGAAGCCGGTACCTCTACATATACATTCAATCTTCGCACCGATATCAGATTCGCAGACGGTGAGCTGCTCGACGCGGACGATGTGATCTTTTCGCTTTACGCTGCTCTCGATAATTCCGCTGATATGAACCCCCTGAAGACCGCCGGGATAAAGGGAGCGCTGAATTACCGCTTCAACAGTCCTATCGCGGAGGATATCACAGATGAACAGATAACGGAGGTGCTTTCTTCGGACGAGCTTGCGGAAGTGTTCCGGGACAGGCTCTACATACCTGTTCTCACGGAACAGTATGAGAGCGTTCTTTCTCTCTACAAGGACGATTCGCAGGATATCTATACCTCCACATACCCCGACCCCGATGACCTCTTTGTTTTCTTCTACGCCGCCGACAGCAGCTACGAAAAGCCGGAGGACATGGTAAAAGATGCAGTCATCCGTGATGTCGCTGAGGGCTACGGCACCAATTACCGCCAGTTCGCGGGACGTGTGGTGGGCGACGAACGTATGTTTGACGAATTCGCGGAATTTGCCGCGATAGAATACATCACAAAGCAGCAGGCGGAAGACGGGATCCCCGAAGAAGTCACGGATATCTCCGGAATAAAAAAGACCGGAAAATTCAGCGTGTCGATAACCGTGAGCGGGAACGGCAGAAAGCTCGAAGACGCGCTCTGCGGGCTTGTCATAGCGCCGCTGCACTATTACGGCAATGAGGAAATGTACGATTATGCGGCGGGAAAATTCGGATTCGTGCGCGGAAATGCCGCAGATCTCTATGCGGACGATCTTCCCGCGGCTCACAGGGGAGAACCCATGGGAGCAGGCGCGTACACATTCTCGGAGAGCGCGGACGGCGCACTTATCCTGAAAGCCAGTGAAAACTATTACGGAGAAGCTCCGCTTACCCCGTCACTGAAACTGATCGGCGCGGGAGACCCGACCGCCCTTATCTCCGACGGTGAAGCGGACATTGCGTTCGCTGTGAGCGGCACTGCCCTCACAGAGCGTATAGACGAAGCAAACCGGACGATCAGAAAAATAGACAGCGTAAGGCTCGGAGGCAGAGGATACGGTGCCATAATCCTGAACGCGGACACCGTGAATGTCGCAGGTGAGCCGTACTCAGAAGCCAGCGCTTCCCTGCGCAAAGCAATAGCCACCGCGATCAGCGCGTACAGAGCCGATTCCGTAGGTGATTACTTCGGCGGCTACTTTGCGTTTACCGATTACCCCTGCATAGACAATGTCACGATACCGGTCGAGTCGGAAAACTACACCGTCCCGTACAGCACAGACCGGAACGGCGACCCCATAAACACCGGAGACATGAGCGATGAGGCGTATGCCGGAGCTGTTAAAACAGCCTGTCTCGGATTTCTTGAAGACGCCGGATATACCATGACCGAAGACGGCAAAGCGGAAGCTCCCGAGGGCGGCAGAACGACATTCGCCGCCGAACTCTCCACCGCGGGAACCGGCGCGCACCCCTCCCTTGACGCGCTCAACAGGGCGTCGGAACTTCTGGCGGATATCGGTATAACGCTGAATGTGACCGATATTTCCGATGTAGGAGTGCTCTACGAAAATATCAGTTCACAGACCTATGACCTTGCGGCGATATCTGTGATCGGAAGTCTTTCGTCGGCTTATGACCGCCTTTCCGCAATGCCGGGACTGAAAGAGAAGATCGCTGAAGCCGCGGAGGTGCCGGTCGGAGAGATACCGGAGGCGTACTTGGCGGTGTATGATAAGGTGATAAATGAATACGCGGCGGAGATCCCTATGTATGAGCGTTCCGTTGAACTGCTGTACAGCGCTCTGCGCGTGGACGGCGAAGCATTCGGTCAGGGAATGACGCCCCAGTATGGCTGGACGCACTTTATCGGGAGCATAAAGCTTAAATAAGGCGGATAAAATGAAAACTGATGTACTGATACTCGCCGGGGGTTCCTCGACCCGCATGAACGGCATAAACAAGCAGTTTGTATGTGTTGACGGGATCCCTGTGATAATAAAGAGCGCCCTTGCGTTTGAGAACTGTCCGGAAATATCGGATATAATAATAGCGGCAAGGGAATGTGACACCGACAGGATAAACGGGCTTTGCGCGGAGTACGGCATAACAAAGCTGAAAGCCACAGCCCCCGGCGGCGCGACACGTACGGACTCGGCGCGCAATGCTTTCTCGCTCTCCGAAAACGCGGACATGATACTTGTGCATGACGGAGCAAGACCCTTTGTCACCCCGGAGCTTATCCGGCGGGTCATCGCGGCTGCGGCGGAGTACGGCGCGGCAATACCCGCGCTTCCGGTAACGGACACCGTGAAATTCGCGGACGGGTCGGGATTTTCGGCGGGAACGCCCGACCGCAGCACTCTGCGCCGCGTGCAGACCCCGCAGGCGTTCAGGCGGGATATCTATGAAGAGATCATACTCTCGGGCAAAGAAGCCACCGATGACGCGGGGCTTGCGGAAATGCTCGGATTCAAAGTGAAAATGGCGGACGGAGACCCGTCGAACATAAAAATAACCACGCGGGACGATCTGCCGGAGGAGGAGAAAATGCTGCGAATAGGTCACGGCTACGATGTACACAGGCTTGCGGAAGACCGCGAGCTGATAATAGGCGGGGAGCATATCCCCTATGAACTGGGACTGCTGGGACATTCCGACGCCGATGTGCTGGTCCATGCAATAATGGACGCTATGCTCGGCGCGCTCGCGCTCGGGGATATCGGAAAGCATTTCCCCGATACCGACGAGCGCTGGCGCGGCGCTGACAGCATAGAACTGCTGAAACAGGTGAACGGTATGATACACGGGCGCGGTTATGCTGTCTCCAACCTTGACTGCACCGTTACCGCCGAAAGGCCGAAGCTTGCGGGATACATACCCGCAATGCGTTCCAACATAGCCGCCGCCCTCGGTATCCCCGCCGACAGCGTGAGCGTCAAGGCAACCACCGAGGAAGGACTCGGTCTTGCGGGTGCGGGTATAGGAGCAACGTGCGTGTGCCTGCTGGCGGACATAAACAGCCGGCAGTGATCCTCCGCGGCGGCTCTGCTTTCACCGTTCTCACCGGTGCCTCATGACAGCCCGAAGCTTACGGACAGAGCGCTGTCAACACGGTGCATATCGGTGCTGTCAAGCTCGCCCATGCGCTCCTTGAGCCGTTTTTTATCCAATGTACGAACCTGTTCGAGCAGTACGACCGAGTCCTTTGCAAGCCCGCAGTTCACGGCGTCGAGGGAAATATGTGTCGGAAGCTTCGCCTTTTCCTGCCTGCTGGTTATTGCTGCGGCGATGACCGTGGGGCTGTGACGGTTGCCGATGTCGTTCTGTACGATGAGTACGGGTCGTATCCCGCCCTGCTCTGAGCCTACGACCGGGCTCAGGTCGGCATAATAGATCTCTCCGCGTTTGATGGCCATATCTGATACCTTCCTTTCCGTTTCTTACTCATATTTTTAACCGCCGCAGGGGAATTATTCAGATATCTTTTACGCTTTTTTATGTATTTTATTGCAGGATTTTTTGCCGCCGGAAATGTTTTTTTGTGAGAAGCCTTGATTTTCCGGCGTTTTTGTGTTATAATAAATATGGATAAATGTGTATATAGCCTGAAAATAAATTCGCATAGGATCACGATATCGGAATGAGGGATCAATATGAAGGAATTGAAGATCAATGCGACGATCGACAACCTCGCCCAGGTATTCAGGTTTCTTGCGGACTCGATGGAAAACTGCAATATCGAGCCCAAAGTCAAACGTCAGATAAAACTGTGCGTCGAGGAATTGTTCGTAAACATCGCACATTACGCTTATGACCCCGATGTAGGGGTGGCAAAAATATCAATAGATACCGTGCAGGATGAAAACGGTAAACCGAAAATGGTGATCTCGTTCGCCGACGAGGGGCGCCCGTATGACCCGCTTTCCGCCCCGGCGCCCGATGTTGAGGCTGCGCTCGAAGACAGGAAGATAGGCGGGCTCGGAGTATTTCTTGTGCGTTCGGCAATGGACAGCGTCGGATATGAGCACAGGGACGGACAGAATATCACCACGATCGAAAAAGAGCTGAGTGAACAGGAGGTCACATAATCTATGAATCTGGATAAATCAAAGGACGGAACAAAGCTTACCGTGTTTTTGACCGGCGAAGTGGATTCCATGAACACGCCGGAGATAGAAGAACGCCTTCTGAAAGAAGTTGACGGGGTGAAAGAACTGGTATTTGATCTCGGAAAGCTGGATTACATATCCTCCGCAGGGCTGCGGGTGCTGCTCCAGATGCAGAAGATGATGAAGCCGGTAGGCTCTATGGTCATCATCAATACAACAGATGATGTGATGGACATATTTAAAGTTACAGGCTTTGTAAGACTGTTCACATTTGCGTGAAAAGGAAAAGAAAATGACCGGCACCGGGTTTTTCCCGGTGCCGGTCTTCTCATTTCCGCATTATACGGCTATTGTTTTTTACTGTCCCGATATGCCCGCAGGGCTTCGTAATAGAGCCGGTAGAGCTTCTGTGTGCTGTTTTCGAGGAAGTAGTAGTGATATATATAAGGTATCACAAGTCCGAGAAACAGCAGCGACAGCAGCAGGGCGGGCAGCGAATACGCGGTGACGAGCATGAAGAACGAAATGACCGTCATGAGTGCGAACGTCATGGTCACGATGAGGTGGACGAGCCTTTCATGCTGGTAGAACTTTATCCGTGTGAGCATATCCTCCACGAACTCCGCGGTGATATCCTCTTTCCCTTTTATTCTTATCTCTGCCTCCGCGAGATATTCCTTTATCTCGTTTTTCATCAGTCAAGAGTGTCGATGATCTCAAGGGACTTTTCTTCGTTCATCTTATTGCACATTCCGATGAACTTATCCAGCGGAACATTGTTGAGCTTCTTGTTGCCGCGGATATTGAGGGAAACGGTGTTGTTCGCTGTCTCGTTGTCGCCCACTACGACGATGTACGGATCCTTGAAGTTCTTGAACTTCTTGATCTTGTTGTTCATGTTGTCGTCCGCAAGGTCGATCTCGGTGCGGATATGGTTCTTCTTGAGCAGGTCATATACCTTCTGCGCATACTCGTTGTGTTCTGTCCTGATCGGAACGATAGCCACCTGATACGGGTTGAGCCAGAAGGGGAAGTTGCCCTTGTAGTTCTCGGTGATAACGCCGATGAAGCGCTCAAAAGAACCGAATATAGCGCGGTGTATCATTACCGGCTGCTTTTCGGTGCCGTCCTGGGAGATATACTTCATGCCGAAGTTCAGCGGGAGCTGGAAGTCGAGCTGGATAGTACCGGTCTGCCACTCGCGTCCGAGAGCGTCTTTCATCTTGAGGTCGATCTTCGGACCGTAGAACGCGCCGTCGCCCTCGTTCAGCTCGTAGCCGTCCTTGCCGAATACGTTTTCGAGGATCTCCTTCAGGTCTTCCTCAGCCTTGTTCCATACATTGATATCGCCCATGTAGTCATCGGGGCGTGTGGACAGCTCCGCGGAGTAGGACAGTCCGAAGGTATCGTAGAGCTGCTTTGCGATGCTCATGATATCCATGATCTCGTCCGCGATCTGCTCCTCGGTAACGAAGATGTGAGCGTCGTCCTGGCGGAAGAGCTGCACACGGAACAGACCGTTCAGCTCGCCGGATTTTTCCTTGCGGTGAATGGTATCCACCTGATTTATTCTCATAGGCAGTTCCTTATAGGAGCGCTGTCTGTTCTGGAACACTTTTATGGTATTGGGGCAGTTCATGGGCTTGAGGGCGTATGTTTCGGGGTCGTCCTCGTTCTCGCCGGGAATGATGAACATTCCGTCCATGTAATGCGCCCAGTGACCGGAAGTCACCCACAGTTCCTTCTTGGAGATGACCGGTCCGGCGATCTCGGTGTAGCCGTGTTCTTCGTGTATCTCACGCCAGTAGGACAGGAGAGCGTTGAACAGCTTCCAGCCTCTCGGGAGCCAGAAAGGCATACCCGGGGCGGTATGGTCGAACATGAAGAGTTCGAGTTCCTTGCCTATCTTCTTATGGTCACGTTCGAGGGCTTCCTTTATGAGCTGCTTGTGCTGTTTGAGAGCAGCCTTGTCCGGGAACGCGTAGGCATAGATGCGCACGAGTCTGTCGTTATGCTCGTCGCCGCGCCAGTAGGCACCGGACACGCTTCTTACCTCAAAAGCCGCTCCCATGAGCTCCTGGGAATTGTCAACGTGAGGACCTCTGCACAGGTCAACGTAGTCGCTGCCCGTATAATAAACCGTGATAGTTTCGTCGTCGGCAAGATCGTTTATGATCTCGGTCTTGTATTTCTGCGAAGCGAACATTTTTGCGGCATCCGCCTTGGACACCTCTTCGCGCTTCCAGTCTTCACGGCGCTTGATGATCTCGTGCATCTTTTCCTCGATTTTAGGGAAATCCTCGGTAGTGACGGAAACTCCCTCGGGGAATGTGAAGTCATAGTAGAAGCCGTCCGCGATCTGCGGTCCGATAGCGTACTGTACTTCCTTGCCGTACAGCTCTATCACTGCTTTTGCGAGGATATGCGCAAGTGAGTGACGATAAACTTCGAGATACTGTTCTCTTTCCATGGTAAAACCTCCTGATCGCCGTGGTATATTTGATTTTCCCGCTACCGGCAGGCATCTGCACGACGAATCAATATAAGCTATTATACCATACAAAAAAGAAAAAATCAATAGAGGAAAGAAAAATATGAAAGCAACCTGTGCAGCTTTCGCGGCGGGGCGTTCCCCGTATAGGTTTGCCGGGGATAATATCCGCCCCGCGGTTACATTCCGGTTACACCTGCCGCTCCGGAGACTGCTCTATGTGTATTTTTCACAAATCGTGACCTGTGTTTGTTAATGCTTTGACCACTTGAACAAAAAAAAGATGTGGAATTTGTTCAAACCGTAAATTTTACCGGGTAAATGAAAAAAACAGTTGCAAACATTGAATAAAAGGGGTATAATGTATTTTGAGACATCATATTCAACAATTGCGTTCTTAATATGCTTATTTTATGAACTGCAGAGATCGAAAGGGTGGTTGGATTGAACGCTAACGACATCAAATGGATCACTTCGGGAAATCTGGAGCATGATCCTTTCTTCTTCAGTATCCCCGAAAAACTCGATACTTTCGGGTACTGCATAGATTTTACCGGTTACGGTGAAGGCAAGGCGGACAAGGCACAGCTGTGCATCCTCGATGTAGCTAATAAGAAAGAGGAACCCAATATCCTCATAATCTGCCCCGACGGAAGCAAGGAAAGCTGGTATATCGCTCTGCTCAAAGGCGTGGGTCTGGATTTCAAATTCGTCAACGCGGCACGCGACGCGGTGTCTTATTTCAGCCCCGGTACGTCCAATATGATGCTGCTTGACGAAAAGGTGCTCGCGGAAGGAGAAGGTTCGGCCTTCGACCCTATACGCAAAAGCGGCATGATGTGGGATCTCATCATCATCGACGGCTCCGGCGCCGTTGACGGTATGGATTATTCCCTCTATACCAACAACATAGGCATGAAGACCTCCAAGCTTCTTATTCTTGCCCCCTATCCGTCCGAGTACACTCAGGCTCCCGACGGAATAAAGGAGATCGTAAAGGCTCTGCTTAACGACGAGAACATGGCGAAGGGCGTAGATGATTACACTATCGACGAGAATGTGATGAAGTTCACCATGGAGTCGCCGTTCGTGAATTATCCGAGAGAGCTGCGCTCCGACAACGCGGTAACAATAGTACGCTATGAGTTCCCGGAGGCGGAGATCCCCGCGAACCTCCATATCGACGAGCAGGCAGGAAGCCGTTATTCCCACGGCGGCAATGTGTTCGAGGAGTATAATCTGCCGGAAGCGTCAATATACAAGAAGCAGGAATATACCCCCTCCGACGCGCAGACCCTTAAAAATAAGGACAGAAAGCTCGGAAAATTCCTTGAGATCATCGACGGCATCATGAATTCCGACGATAAGACCGCCGTTGTGTATTTCAAGTCCGAAGCTACCGTAAATTATATAGAAAAGATCCTTTCCGCGATCTATTACGACAAGCGGAACAATATAAGATATCTCGACAAGACCCGTTTCGATACGAGACTGCTCAAACAGTGGTATGAGACGGCTCCCGAAAAGCGCTTCAAAGTCATTCTCACAAGCGACAGAATGACCGAGGGCATGGGCATATATTCTCCGATAACCCATATAATCAACTATGAACTGCCCGACAGCCCGGTTGAGCTTCAACAGAGATATATGCGCCGTTCGCTCGACCCTTCCGTCAACAACCCCGAATTCATCATCTTCCTCGACAATAACGGAGTATTCGATACGAGAGTGCTGTCCAGAGCGCTTGCGGGCAACCTCTACAAGGCTTTCAGAGTCAATGTCCCCTCCGAGAACATTATGTTCAATATAGAGGGCATCGAGACTATGCTTGCCGAGATAATCGCCGACATCAAGTACGTCGCGGATTATACCGGCGCTGTAGGCTCCAGCTTCGATATCATCTCCAAGTTCAGACAGGACTACAATATCCCGTCAGCGCGTGACCTCACCACCGCGCCCAAGACTCATGACTACGCTCAGCGCAAGCTTCAGACCATAGCCAAAGCTCTCGGCGTTGATGATATGATCGGCGAGAAGGATCTCGACAAGGCAGCCCTCACCGAGAAGATCACCGCAAAGGTGAATGAGATACGCTCCGGCTTCTCCTATTTCGATAAGGACGGAAAGATCAGCACGATACCGCACAACACCGCAAAGACTGCCGAGTTCAAGCAGTTCGCGGGATACCTCGACGGCAACCCGTTCAACCTCGGACTCAAGAACGCCCGCGAGGAACTTCAGAAAGCGGTAAGCGGCAAAAAAGAATATGCGTATATCAAGAATGTGATAACAGAGATACCCGATGCGCTCAAGCCCGCGGTACTCTACAATATATGGATATACTGGCATAAAACTCTCGGCATAGGCGGTTCTTACGCCGAGTTCATCAAAGCATACAATGAGGGGGTGATCTGAGATGGCTTATGAAGATACAAAGGAGCGGGAGGCAAAAGCCGCCGAACTTAAAAAGTATATAGGCGACTTCTACCTCGCATACAACGAAGGCAAGGAGGAAGAGCGCCTCGCAGCCCTCAAGAAGGTACAGACCGCTCTCTTCACCGGAAGCACGGACAGTGAGCCTCTCAAGGATTACTTCAATGAGGCTTTCCAGGGCAAGACAGTATTCAATACCCTGCTCAGCATCAACGATTATCCGAAGGAGAGTATCCTCCGCGAGCTTTTACAGAACACCTTCGGCTGCTCCTATGAGACCAAGGACGTAAAAGTCATAGTAAATTTCAGCACCAATCAGCATCAGGTAAGCCTCTCCTATAACGAAGTCGGCTTCTCCATGGAGCAGATACTCTACTACCTCAGCTTCGGACGAGGCGAGATAGATAAGTCCAAGACCCGTGAGGGACGTTTCGGTGTAGGTGCCAAGAGCGTTTTCCTGAACGTTGAATGGCTGTCCCTGAAATCCAATAATTTCAGCTTCAAGATAAGAAACAACAACGGTACTCTCGAAATAATGGAGCTCGACCTGTTCGGTTCGCAGTTCGTCGGCACCGAGATCGTCTTCAAGGTGCGCGGCGACGAGTTCCATACCATAATGGACAACTTCCTTACCATGACGGAGCAGAAGGGCGACTACATGAACCTCATGGAGCTGTGCTTCGCTTTCAACAGGAAGAAAGTCCTCGATATCCGCGACGCGAGAAATCTTGAGGAGTCCCCCGACCGCACCTTCAATATCGCCGTTACGGTCGATAACGAGATGAAGACGGTCTATAAGATCATGCAGTACAAGAAGGAGGGCGACGATAACCCGACTATCCGTTTCATGCAGAACGGCAAGAGCGTCATCGACTTCCTGTGCTATGAAAACGACGGTTATTCCTACCTTATCCCGTACGCTGTGGCAAACGCAAAACGCGCTTCCATAGTAAAGCTCCTCGTTCAGAAGTACAACTACTTCTCCACTTACGAGCTGACCGGTCTTTATAAGGAAAATAACGAGGCGTTCATCAACGAGCATCTGTCGGCATTCTTCATAAGCGTGCCGAACAACTTCATAACCCCCCACAGAACAGGTATCCGCCACGACAGCGAGAACGAAGTCACCAAGCATATCGAGCAGGATCTCCAGAATATGATCGCCGCTTACAAGCAGTACTTCGTGCTGGATATGCAGCCTGTTCCGAAGACGAGCGACAGGTATTTCCTGTTCCCGAAATCCTATGCTTTCGAGTTCTTCAAGAACTTCATCAAGACCAGCAAGTTCGGCAAACAGCTCCAGCCCAAGTTCCAGAGCAGCATCTCCCTCATATACCCGGGCGAAAAGATACCCACCGAGTACGACACGCTGAAAGAACGCGGATTTCTCAGCAATGCCGAGCATATACCGCAGCTTGAGCATGCCAACGGTACCGCTTACGACAAGTATATCAAGGACGAACTCCAGGAAATGCGCGACCTGCTCGCCGACCTCGACGACAGGATCATTTATGTCGGATATGAGTGGGAGAATGAGGACAGCTCCGCAAACGGCAGAGTATATCTCTATGAGTTCCTGCATAACGGTCATACGTTCTACGTTGACTCCAAGGCTTCACCCAACCGCTCGGACAATATGCTTTATACGGGCTTCACTTCCGTTGCGGAAAAGGTCGCGGGAGAATTCCTGAAGGATAACATCGTCCATAACGACGATGAACTTGAAAAGCTGCTCGCCATGTACGACGATATCTATCACGAGGACTATAAGATAGTCATGAAGTACTATCAGTTCTACATCTCCCACGGTGAAGAACAGCAGCGCTATGAAGTGTCCAAGATGGATATCCACAACATCGACAACGCGATGCGCGCCGTGCAGAAGCGTCAGCACCGTTTCGACACACATCAGAACTACAACGAAGTCGTATCCATGCTCATCAATACATTCACACAGGGCAAGGATACCATGACCTTCCTCAAGGAGATCAAGGAGCAGGGCGGTAAGATCACCCTCCAGCTCGATATCAACAAGCGCTACCGCTTCTGCGCGTACAACAAGCAGTTCATGATCCCGCCGAACGTATCCAACGCAGACCTCGTCGAGATAATCGGCGATATGGGTACGCTCATCAAGTGCGGAATGCTCAACGGCAGAGCGTTCGACTTCACCTATAACAAGAGCCGCTTCTCTTTCGATCCCGCGCTTCTCACGAAGATGTTCGAGTCCGAGGAGCTTCCCGCCGCAACTATCGCAGAGCGTGCGGATATGCTCTACACTGCCGACCTCAAGACCGACAGAGTCGCTCTTGTTGATGAGGCGGGCAAGATCGTAAAGATCGTAGAGCTGGGTGAAGAGATCACTCCCGAAATGCGCGAAAAGACCAAGAAGTATGTGGCGCTCCGTTCGGACTATACCAAGCCCGATTTCGCAGATGTGGCGGAATATGTCATCACCGGCAGGAACGAACAGCTCCTCAGCAAGCACTACCTCACTTCTCAGGACCCGAACCGCGTGATACCCGATCAGATACCGTTCTATCTCAAGCCTCTGCCGGCTATGACAAAGAGCGAGTTCGCGTACCTCCGCGAGCAGTGCCGTGCGGTGTCGAAGTTCAAAGAGTGCCGCAATTACCGCAACTATTTCGCGAAGGATATCAACGGCAAGCTGTTCGGTTACGGCGGGTGCTGCCCGGTATGCGGCTTCGAGACCCGCGCACTCAACAGCTTCGGCCTGAAGGACTTTGAAGTTGAAGTCCTCACCGACGACAGCGAGCGCACATTCAGATTCTCTCTGTATCTCTGCGCAAACGATATAGCAGCGTCCGGCGGCTGGCTCATAACCAATGTCAGCATCGGCGGTATGTCCCCGATCAGGTGGCTTGAAGAGATCAAGACCGCGGAAAAGATCCCGCCGGAGTTCCTCTTCTGCCATATCAGCTATCGTTCACAGTTCTCCAACGATATCCTCGGCGGAGAATCAAACGCTCTGGGCGATGTTATGTTCGATTCCGGCAAGGGCGAACTTGACGTCATCGTTTCCCCGCTCATGGCGGCTAAGTGGGTGGAGGATAACGAATAAGTCCACGCTCCCATAAAATTGACAATGATGAAAAAGCACTCCCGGAGAGCGACGATCTTCCTACGAGTGCTTTTTTGTATTCACTTGCTGTACGATATCATGACTTGACAAATATTTGTTTTATGTTTATAATAAATGTTGCATTAAAAATACAGAAAAGGAAAAATTACAATGAGCGAATTTCAGTTAAAAAACGGTATGAAGCTGTACTATGAGGATACCGGGAGCGGGCAGCCGGTCATAATGATGCACGGCTGGACAAGCACCCATAAGATATACTCCGCGCCTGTCGATATGCTGAAAGACAAGGCACGCTTCATCATCTACGATCACAGAGGTCATGGCGGAAGCAAATCGGCAAACGCAGAAGCGCCGACCATGGAAACTCTGGCAGACGACCTGAATGAGATCATCGAAGGGCTCGGACTTTCGGAGGTAACTCTCCTCGGCTGGTCTATGGGCGCGGGCGCGGCAATGAACTATGTCCGCAGATATGGCTGTACGGCGCTCAGACAGCTCATACTCTGCGATATGACTCCGAAGCAGCTCAATGACGAGGAATGGAAGCTCGGGCTGTATCGGGGAAAATATACAAAAGAAAGTATTGAGAAGGATTCCGGAAAGGATTTCCTGAGTCTTTACAAGGACTTTGCGGTGGGGGCTATCCCGAAACTGCGCAGGATACCGGGATTTCTCCTGAAGCCGAAACTTAAAAAGAAGCTGTCGAACTGTGACGAGTCTGTTCTGAAAAGCCTTTCCGCGTCAATGAAAGCGCAGGATAACCGTGATGTTATCGGGAAGATAACCGTTCCGCTCACATATTTTTACGCGGTACCCGGTTCTCTGTTCTCGCCCGAACTTTCAGAATGGTACAGACGTAACGCGGCAGTACCTTTCAAAGCGGTGGCGTTTCCCGACAGTTCGCACATGTTTATTTCGGAACACCCGGAACTGTTCGCAAAGGAACTTGAAAAACTTCTGTGACAACAAAACCTCCGCGAACTCCTTTGCGAATGCTTCGTCTGTTTTCAGTCTTTCAAATAATTCTTTTGCTGTTTTCACGGCATCTGTTCCTCCGTTTAAAAGTTTATTGACGCGCACCGCAAAGTGTCGCATTATTGCCGGTGTTTTTCTTTTCATAAAGTGATCGTTTCCTTTCTGTTGAGTATGGTGTGACAACTCTATTTTAACAGATTTCGATCACTTTTTCTATTGTTTTAGGTTTTGGTCTCACATCTATTGTAACACTACAGAGCAGTTCAGTTTCATTCGTATTGACTTTCCGGACGGTTTGTGATAAAATAGAGTTAGCTATATATAACTGCATAAGGAGGCCGTTACAATGAAATATGCCGGTATGCCCTCAGGAATGTGGCTGCTCTTTTCTGGATCATTCAGAAAGCACCTGATCTCCGTGCTGGGTCACAACGCTGCCGAGGCAGATGATATCACGGCAAAAGCCCGAAAAAAGTATAAGCAGATAATTTCTTCCGTTCCGGAATTTGAAAAAGGCGACAGATTTAAGATGAACCTTGTCAACTGCGCTATGCTGTCGTCTTTTCTGCTGAATATGCCGGAAAGACCCACGCTGGAGCAGGCTGCCGTGTTCTACCGCGAGTCCATGATGACCGGAGCAATGAAATGGTTCTGCCGCATGAGCGGAAAGAAAAAATTTTCCGGCTCCGACATTGCCGGCATGAAAAAAGCCGCTGCCCTCTGCCCCGCCGACCGCAATCCGTACTCATGGAACATGGAATATCTTCCGTACCCGGACGGAAGCGGATATGAAGCGAGATTTACCACTTGCGGGATATGCGTGCTGATGAAGGAACTCGGACTGTACGATCTCGTTCCCGCAATGTGCAGGCTCGACTATACAATGAGCGAAGCAGGCGGAGCTTCAGACTTTGTACGGGAATACACCCTCGCGTCGGGCGGCCCGTACTGTGACTGCGGATATAAGAAAAAGAACTGATATGCCGGCATCTGTGCCGTTGATAGCCTGTACAGAATACTTCTTTTCCATTTTCGGCTTTTCCCCTTTATACAGCAAATGCAAGGCACAAAAACATCATTGCATTCGCTATATTTCCTTTTGCGGGCAATCTTGTCGGCGCAAGGATCATAAAAAACGGCAGAGTATTGAACACGCATGCCCATGCCGGCAGATCGGTACTGCCCGTTATCACAAGCACAAACAATGCCGCGCAGAATACAAGCAGTCCCGCATAGGCGAGCGCCGCGGCGAACGTCCTTTTGAAGAAATACAGCACAGTCTCAAGAGCTTTTTCCGTTCTGTCAAGTCTGATGTAGAACCATTCCACCGCTCCGCCCAACGGCTGAGCGCGATATAACCCGTTCCTGCCATAAACAGGGAAAACACTCCCGCGATCATGGACAGCTCGATCTGTTTCAGCGGCATTTTTGAGAACAGCTTTTTCATTCTTTCGGGGTCTTTCGTATCCTTTGACATATCAAATCTGCCGTCCGGCGTATAAGCGAGCATACAGTCGGTGATGCCGCAGACGATATGCCCGATACACGCGGCGATAAGCATTATTTTCAGCATTGTATCTTTCCTTTCGCTGTTTTATTGTCCGGAAAACAGTATCGTTATCTCCGCGGGAATTTTCACGGCGGGCGTTCTCCTCCGCTCCGGCGTTAGCGTGAACTAACTCCATTGTATTATACACCCCGGTGTTTAAAAAGTCAATAGTCCGGGCTTGCCTTCATTACAGAGCCGCCTGTCTCTCTTTGCCGGACCGTGCAGAACGAAATGTTGAATTTTATTGAAAAAAACCTTGACAAGTCATGGAAAATGCTGTATAATAAGTTATACAAATCATACTTGTAGGAGAAATCATTATGGACTCACCAAAAGGAAAATACGCATGGACTGCCACAGTCGGAGAAAAAGGACAGATCGTCATACCGAAGCAGGCGCGTGAGATATTTGACATAAAGCCGGGTGACACGCTTCTGCTGCTTGGGGACGAAAAGCGCGGCATTGCCATTCCTCCCAAAAACACCTTGTCACATCTTTACGGCGTTGCCTTTACTTCGGAGGAGGAAGACAAGTGAAAAAGATCATGATATTCTGCATACCGGCGCACGGTCACACGAACCCCATTCTTCCCGCGGCAAAAGAGCTTGTTTCCCGCGGCGATGAGGTAAGGTTCTATTCCTTTGACGAATTCCGTGACAAGATCGTTAAAACGGGCGCCGTCTTCATTTCCTGCGACCGCTTTCTCGCAAAGCTGAGTAAGCAGGAGGAAGAAAACATGAAGAATATCAATACCACGGAAATGAGTATTCAGGATATCCGCATCACTATCGGCATGACGGATTTTCTCGACAGCGAATACAAGTCATTCAGACCCGATGTGGTATATTCGGATTCCGCCTGTTTCTGGGGCAAGCTCAGCGCATGGAAGTACAAAGTTCCGCTGGTGGTATCAACAAGCACATTTGCGTTCAATCAGATGTCGTCGCAGTATATGAAAAACTCTCCGAAAGAAATGGCGGGGCTGATCTTCGGGCTACCGAAGGTGCAGAAGGAATTCCGAAGGCTGAGGGAATACGGCTATGAAGCCAAAAGCTTTCTCTCCCTTGTACAGAGCGACAACGCGACCGATTCCGTCGTTTATACCTCAAAGAGCTTTCAGCCTTATTCGGAGAGCTTCTCCGACCATTATGCCTTTGTCGGTCCTTCGGTATTTTCCGACAGGAAGCCCGAAAAGCAGGAACGTCCGCTTGTGTATATCTCGCTCGGTACGATCATCAATGAGCGCCCCGATTTCTACAATAATTGTATTGAGGCTCTGAAGAATGAGCCTGTTGATGTTGTCATATCCTGCGGAAAGGCTCTGGATATCGGCACATTCGGAGAACTGCCCGGAAATGTGAAGGTATATCCGTATGTCGATCAGCTCGATGTGCTTTCAAAAACAAGCGTCTTTATCACCCACTGCGGAATGAACAGCGTTTCGGAGAGCCTGTATATGGCAGCGCCGATGGTACTCTATCCGCAGACGAACGAACAGCAGGCAGTCGCAAGAAGAGTGACGGAGAAAGGAGCAGGCGAGATATTGAAAGATGATTCTCCGGCTGGCATACGCGAAGCAGTAATGAAGATACTCGGCAATGAAAGCTATGCGGAAGCAGCGCGGAAATGCTGTGAAGATTTCCGGGCGTGTTCCGGCGCCAAAGGCGCTGCCGACCATATAGAGAACGCTCCGAATCCTACCGACGGCAGAGACGTCATCAAAGAGCTGAATAAGGCTGTCGTGACCGAACAGATACTCTACAACGTGATACTGATACTTACCGGTATTATCCTGTTCAGATTTGTCAGCGTGAATTATCTGTGGATATATATTCCGGCGGCGATAATTCTCTCTTCGCCGGTAAAAAATATCTTTCAGCGTATATATTACAAAAAGCTGACAGTAAAGAAACAGGGCGCATGACAGCTGTAGTTGTGCGTATGTGATAAGGTAAAGATATGATATACGGCAATAGACCATGACCAGTCAACATTCTCAGGCGGGTGGTGAACATACGGTACCTTGTACCTCTTACGGAAACAAGTTCACCATTAAACGCCTTGACAAATTTTCCGCGAAGTGCTTTTTTTTACAAATATCGCTCCAGCCTGTGTATCGTAGTGAGCTTATCCAGATTATACTGCTCTCTGATGCGGTCGGTATATGAGTTAAAAGCACGGAGCAGATCGGGATGATCGAACTTTATGGTGAGATACGGAGCTTTCAGACGGGTCACCGCAACGCTGTGCTCCGAAACGATCAGCCTGATGTTCTCGAATGCCGTTTCCGGAATTATACATAAGCGGTAATTCGGATAAGTTTCCAGAAAACCTATTATATTTCGGATATGATCCGCAAATTCTTTCGGGGTATATGAAACCGATATCCCCGGTATATCCGTTCCCGCCGTCCCACCGAACAGCTCTTCGTCGGCGGGCAGGGGTGCATATTCATATACTGTGCCGTTCTCCGCCATTTGTTTCAGCAGTTCACTGCGCTTTTCCCATATAGCCCGGATACGTGACAGTCCGGACTTGCTTACCCCGCTTCGCAGAATTAATGAAACAAGCGTGCTTTCGGGCATTGTGGCAAGGGAAAGCGTATCCGAGATCACCGCTGTCGAGCGAACATCCGGCTCACCGAGGTTCCCTATATCCTCGGCAAGATGCACCTTTGCCAGCTCGCCGGAATGTTCAAGAAGCTCGTCATAGGCGATCCTGTGCGCTATGAGCTGATCTTCACCGGTATCGAAACGGTACATTCCCGACTCGTTTTCGGTGCCGACGGCATTTGAGCCCGATATACAGGCATACCCCGGGCAGAGAAACAGCGTAGTGGAAAATCTGTCACCGGCGCGCAGCCTGCAGTAATATGACTGTATCATACCGGACGGATACAGCGGAAGCCAGCTTTTTATCGCGTCCGTCATCTCGGACAGATCGCGGTTGATATTGTGTATGATCGAGATCCTTGTTCCGTTCGTGACACAAAGTATCATAAGCGAAGCCCATTTTGCGCGGAAATACGGGTCTTCTGTCATCCAATCCATATTCTGATCGGAATACAGATACAGCTCCTTTTTCCCGCGCCGGAAAACATTGCCGAGAAAGCGTATCACCGCACGCTGAAGCCCTGCAAGACCGTAATACGCCGATATATCCTCTGAGATGATATCTTCATCAGCCGCTTCTTCAAAGGTAAGAGGCGGTTTTATTATATCCGCCGAGAATGACCCGATCTGATCTATAAGCCCCTGCACAAGCGGTGTCTCGTCAGTTCTTTCGTCGCTGTACAGCCATTCATATACCGCGTCAAACACGCTTTCCCGGTCTGTCGGCGCTCCGGTTTCCGATCCGGTCAGCCTTGCGAGTGCGGAGAGCTTTCCCTGTGATGCCGCGCGTTCTGTGAGGGTGATACAGATATCGCTCATCATTTTCGGATTTGCCTTTGGAGAACGAAGTCCGCTCCGGAAACGGCTTATATATGAAGGGTCGATATTCAGCAGTCTCCCCATGCGGATATTTGAAAGCCCGGTCAGCTCCATTGCGGCACCGAGCTTTTCTCCGAAGGCGCGGTACGGAGTTTTGTCTGCGGGAGACTGAGGCTTTGCAGCTTCGGTTTCTTCCCCGTCGTAAAGCCATTTCATCAGATGCGCTTTTATCTCTTCGGCGGAGCAGTCACTTTCACACCGTATGATCTCACGCAGTTTATCTGTCCTGCCTTTTTCATCTGCCGCCAGATATATACCGCTCACGAGACGCCATGCTGCCGCCCCGTTGACCTTTGGTTTTCTTGCTCCGCTCACCATGCGGCTTATATGCGACTTGTCACAGTCCGATATCCTCGCGATATCCGCCGATGTTGCTTCAAGCAGTGCCAATATTTGTTTTACTTTCTCGCTGAACATAGCCGATACTCCTGTACTGTCTTTAGAGGTTCCTTTTATTACGAGTTTATCACAGATCGGCGGCAAAATCAACAGGGTGACAGTATATTTGTCATTGTCAATCGCCTGTCACCTATTGAGAGCGTAGGTCGAAATATAGTATAATAGTCTCATAGAAAGCCGATCCCTGATAAAAAGGAGTATGCTTATGAGTAAGATATGTAAAAACTGCGGCATTCAGATAGCCGACGGAGCGGGCTTCTGCCCGAACTGCGGAACAGCCGCGCCGCCCGACACACCCGCTGGCGGAAGCAGGTTCTGTCCGAACTGTGGGGTTCCGGTGAAAAACGGAGCAGCCTTCTGCGATAAGTGCGGGACACGGCTGAACTCTGCACAGCCCCCGCAGCAGTCTGCCGCACCGATTCAACAGCAGACCTACGTTCAGCCTGCACCCCCTCCGCCTCCAGTTCAGCCGCAATATCAGCAGCCCTATGTTCAGCCGGTGATGCAGCCCGCAGGCGGTGCTGCCGTGAAGCAGAAGAAAAGCAAGTACCCGCTTATAATCACGATAATCGCGATATTCCTTGCGATCACACTGGTGGTAGTGCTTGTGTTCAACCCCTTCGGCAAGGCGAAAAGTCCTCTCGGAGAACAGCTTGAAGCCAGCTTCTCAAACCTCTGCGACATGACGAAGCTCGGCTCGGAGAGCTATGCTTTCGCGCGGCTCCTGACAGAGCAGCTGCTTGAGACCGACCTTGCCTCGGCTGATACAGACAGCGTCAACAGTCTGTTCGATCAGTGCCTTGACGCGTGGAAGGCTGTGGAGGAAGTGTCGGGCAAGATGATATCCATGTCCGGCGAGCTTGCCGCGGACAAGGGTATTCAGAATGCGAAAGTCAACACTTCAAAAGTCAGTGCTGTCTATGCCGCGCCCGACCTTGTGGATATACTCTTCCCGTTCACGATACACGCTTCTGCGGCTGACGAGGATATTTCCACCGAGGTTTCGGCAGTAGCGTCTCCTGCCGAGAGCGTTCAGCAGTGCTCGACGCTCGGTATGCAGATACTCTCCGATTCGCAGAACGGCTACACTGCTGTTGCGAACCTGCGCACCATTTACAGCGGACGCACCACTCCCGTGCAGGAATGGAACAGCGCTGTCAGCACTATGGCGGCAAACTTCGGTATGCAGTTCTATGTTTCCGGCGAGATAACCTCCGGCGCGTTCACCACGCTCCCGAACGGCGCGCACAGCGTTCACACACTGTCCAACGCGGTCAAGGGCGGCACCGTAGGCGTGAGCAACACCGATATCCTGATAGATGTTAGTGAAAACGGCGGCTGCATGGTATTCGGAACCACCTGCGGGCTGACCATAAATCAGGATCAGTTCCCGGATTACACTCCGAGCGGGGACAACCGCACTATCTCCATAAATACATACCCCGAGGAGCCGGACGAGAACGGTGTGACATTCCATGCCACAAGCTTCTTCTCATGGTTCAGGATAGACCGCGTAGGCGGCTTCACCATAACCCGCGGCAATAAGGGCGAAGGCTCCGTTACCGACCCGCCGGTTGTTCAGAACACGGGCGGCAATGTGGATTATACTCCCCCGGAGACGAACCGCGGTCCTATATCCGACTTCCTGCCGCCCATATCTCCTACAAGTATAAGAGATACCTCGGAAAATATCACCAACGGCAATAACAATAGCAATAGCAATAGCAATAACAGCGGCAATACCGGAGGAAATGAGTCTCTGCCGCCGATAACATCTGATGATATCACTCATATCACAAATGAGCTCGGTGCGGGAGTGGGACCGATAACCGTTACTCTCGGCTGGCAGACCGGGGACGACCTCGACCTGCACATGATAACCCCGGACGGGAGCCGCATCTACTACCGCAACAAGACAGCGCAGGGCGGCACTCTCGATGTGGATATGAACGCACGAGAAAGCAGTATAAATATCCCCGCCGTGGAAAACATCTTCTTCCCCGACCCCGAAAACGGTCACTACAAGGTATATCTGCGTGATTTCCGCGACAGGACACAAAACTCCCCGTCTCACTGGATGATAAAAGTCAAAGTGGGCGATGCGGAGCACGTCTTTGAGGGCGACATAGATAACAGCGGCACGGAGCAGTTCGTGTTTGAGTTCGACTACGGCGGACACGGCACGGAAAGCACTCTCCCTCCTGCGCCGGACAGCAGCACCATGGGCGGTACTCTTGTGGAGCGCGGCGCGAGAACCGGAAAGATAACATTATCCACCATGTGGAACCGCTTTGATGACGTAGATCTGCACTGTGAAGCTCCCGGAGACGCGCACATCTACTACGGGAACAAGACTGCCGGCGGCGGTCAGCTTGATGTTGACGCGAACGCGGGCGGTCAGAGAATACTTGACCCCGTGGAGAACATCTACTTCGAGAACCCGCGCAACGGTCACTACAAGGTGTACCTCAACCAGTTCGCGGACAGAAGCGACGACAGCGCTTCATACCTCGTCCGCATAGATATTGACGGCGAGGTGCGTGAGTTCAGCGGTACCATTGACACCACCGGAACGAAAGTGCCGATATACGAATTTGACTACAACGGCGCGGAGGAAACTCCCGCAGGCGAATTCGGCGGTCACCGCTACGAATACTACCCGAACGCGGATATATCATGGACACAGGCGAGAGCTATGTGCCAGTCCATGGGCGGACATCTCGTGACCATAACCTCTGCCGAGGAGCAGGCGTTCATCGAAAGCACATTCCCCGGGACTACCGGCTGGATAGGCGCTTACGGCGACGAAAGCGGCTGGAGCTGGGTAACAGGCGAACAGTGGAGCTACACGCACTGGTCTCCCGAAAATCCCGACAATGCGGCGGGAACAGAGTGGTTCGGTCATCTGTGGAACAGTATGCAGTGGAACGACCTCGACAATGATGACCCACGCAACGCACAGTTCGGCTTCTACTGCGAGTATGACGAGTACGGCGACGGTACAGGCGTAGTTTCCGGCAATAACGGCAATACCGGCAGCACAGGCAATTCCGGAAACACAGACGTATCGAACAATTCCGGCAGAGACTTCTCCGACGCTATACCGATAAGCATAGGTCAGACCGTAGATAACAAGTCCATAGAGGAAGCCGGTCAGGAGCACGTTGTCTATAAGTTCACAACGGGTGAAGCGGGCGATTATACTGTTACAATGAGACACCCGCAGGATTACTTCGGCACGGCTGACGCGATATTCGTACTGTCCGATTCGGCGCAGAACCGTGTCAGTGAAGAAGAATGGTTCCGTGATGAGATCACCAGAACATATACGCTCAACGGCAATTCTACCTATTATCTCGAAGTGTGGGATTATGTGATATTCACCGTGACCTACGGCGCTTCCGGCGGCACTGCGGACACCTCCGGCAGCGACGGCTACTGGAGGCTCACCAAGGTATCATCGTATGTGTATGACATTGTAAATGACACAAGCGGTAATTATGAAGGCACAAGCAGTCATATAGTCAACGACGGAATGGGTGAGACTACCGACCGTTCGATAACCGAGACCGGTTCGGGCTTGCAGTTCAGATATCACGACAAATACAGCTATACAAGCTATGGTGAAGTCCGCAGCGGCACAAGCACGGCAATAACGACCTCCACGCTCCCGAAGACCGCTTATGCCGCAGGAGAAACGGCTGTTCTCTCGTTTACGAACAAGGCTTCCGATACAGGCGAGGGAAGTGTAGAGTCAAGCATAAGCGCCAATTTCTGGCACGGTCCGCATACCGTTGATAATTCGTACTTTGTGAACGGCAGAGACTTTACCGATGACAGCGGAGAGGACGATCTTGACGCGTACTCACCGAATAACTGGAGAACGGATTATCCTCCAGAGGGTACTCTGACTGTAAAAGGCGATATGCCGGATAAGCCGGACGACCTCACGGACGAAGATGACACGATCATCAATATAAGGATAAACAGCAACAGCATGATAGTTTGCTACACCTACGAGTGGACGGGCGGCGCTATGCCCGCGGATGTAGGCACGGCTTCCGGCTATATCACAAGTGACAGCCACATAACTGACGGCGCGGTATCCGGCACATACAACGGACACACATATACGGTGATAGAGCGTGAGCTTGATCCGCTTGCGGCTGATGAATACTGCAAAAGCGTGGGCGGTTATCTTGCGACTATAACCTCTCAGGGCGAGCAGGACTTTGTGGCAGGACTTGCGGCACAGGTAAGCTCCGAAAGCTTCTATATAGGCGGCTCGGACTATGGCTCTGAGGGCAACTGGTACTGGATGAACGGCGAAGCTTGGAACTATACCGCGTGGTATCCGGGCGGTTCGGTAGGCGATCCTGAACCGAACAACGGTCTGGGCGCAGGCGAGGACTATGTCGTTATGAACAAATCGCGCGATTATATGTGGGTAGACAGCTACGGCGGTTACTCTATGACACGTGAGTACTTCATCTGCGAATGGGGCGACTATGATACGACGGGCAGCAACCCCGGCGGCATACAGGACGAACGCGCAAGACAGGGCGCGGGCGACGGCAAGATCACCATTTCGCTGATGTGGGATTCCAAAGACGACCTTGACCTGCATATCTTCACCCCGAACGGCTCCGAGCTGTGGTGGGGCAATCCGAACGCGCAGGGCGGTGTTTTCGACATCGACGCGAACAGAGAGGGCAATATCAAACAGAACCCGCTGGAGAACGCCTATTTTGCAAGCCCGGTGAGCGGTGAATACTGGGTATATGTCTATAACTATGAGGACAGAACGCCCGGACAGTCCACGAACTGGATAGTCCGCGTTCAGGTCGGCGACGAGGAGCAGATCTACTCCGGTACTATCACCAATCAGGAGGAGACGATCGAAGTCCTCGGGTTCAGCTATACCGCGGGAGCAAACTCCGGCAGTTCCTCAGGCGGTTCATCGGGAAATCTGCTCACCAACGGCAGCGCTTCCGACGGAATGAACGGCTGGCAGGCTCCGGACGGGAAGTGGACTACCGACAGCAGCTATGACGGCGTGTCGGCATACGACTCCTACTACTTCTGCACAAAGGGGTTCAAGGCGGACGGCGGCAGCTCCCGAATGTATCAGGACGCGGACATTTCCGGCTATGTCGGAAGAACAGCGACCCTGTCCGCTATGAACCGGGCTTACCGCAGCGGACACAAAGATGACAGTATGCTGATGATAGAGTTTCTGAACGCGGGCGGCAGTGTCATAAGCAAGGCATCATCGGAAAAAGATCACGGTAATTCTGAATGGCACCGTATGAGCGTTTCCGCGTCGGTACCCTCCGGCGCGGTAAAGGCAAGAGTCTCGCTGTACACATTCTATCTGGAAGGTTCTGAATCGGATTCATATTACGATAATGTATCGCTTATCGTAAGCGGCTGATGCGATAAAAATGGCAAATTACCCGCACAGGCGGGGAATAAAAAGGAACGGATAACAAAAAGATAAAAAAAGCCACAGTTCTTTTCATTTATTATTCTTTCAGACCGCCCCGGCAGATGCAATGTCTGCCGGGGCGGTTATTGGTTCGCTTTAGCAAGAAAAAAACCACCGCTTCAAGCGGTGGAACAAAATGCTTTAGCTTCAAGTAAATATCTGACAATAATAAGAAAAACAATTATCACAGAATTTATAAATACTTTTTTATCGGCTTGCCGATAGCAGTGCATACGATGCGGTTGACGATTAATTTAGTGCGCCTTTAGGCGCAAGCCGGTAATACGCCCTTGAAGGGCGAGTGCAAACCACCGGTTCAACTGGTGGTTTTGATCAATGTATAATATGTATGATCTCATCATACCGGTATAGTGTATCGTGCGGAAGCCGCATGCCTTTGCGCCCTCGATGTTTTTGGCGCTGTCGTCTATAAAGACCGCGTCGGAGGGTTTGAATCCGTACTTTTGGCAGAGAATATTGAATATCGCCGCATCGGGCTTGATCTCATGTACAAAGCAGGAGAACACCCCGCCGTCCATGTGCGGGATAAAATCGAGGACTTCGGGAGCAGCGTGCATCAGATACTCAAAATAATTCGAGAGATAATAGACTTTGTTCCCGGCGGATTTAAGCCGCTCAATGAGCGGTATTGCTCCGGCTTTCCGGGTAGGGCAGGAGCCGAGACGCGCGAATGTCAGCCGTATCTCTTTCTCGCAGTCCGGCTCTTTTGCGATGAACTTTTTCAGTATTTCCTCATCGGTCAGCAGCGCCTTGTCGAACTCCGACCAATCGGGATTGTGCCACATAGCACGGGTCACAGCATCGGCGGTGGGCTTGTCAAACATCTGCCCGACAAAGCCGTCCCAGTCGAAATCAACAAGCACTGCGCCTATATCAAAAACAACGTTCATATCGTACCTCATACTATTGTTTGGAGCATAACAACATTATTTATGCGTATGTATTGAACATATACTCGGCTCGTTCTTTTGTAAATCGCCATTCGTTTGGGATTTTGTCAACAGTTCCCGGAGCAATAGCTTTATCGCCCCATTTGTGATATTCTCTTAATACTGTTTCGCCATTTCCAGCTCTGGAATTGTTTAAGGCTTGGACTATTTCTGCCGGTGATGCTAAATACATTCTTGGAAGTTCGTCATCATTCACGTTTTTAAACTGTACTAAACAAAAGATAGTTTTCTGACCATGGACTTTCAACCATTCTGAAGCCGCCTCATGATAATCACGATTCTTTTTATAACTTTGTGTTAGCCCCCAGCCGCCATCCTGACTGCCTTTAACAGAAATTTTAAGCATTTTATCACCTTTAGCGACAATCAGATCATACTCGGGTTGATTAGCACCATATTGAACTAATGGCTCAAACCCGTATCTTGCAAATTGTGCAGCTGTAAATGCTTCGGCTGATACTCCGATATGCCAAGAACTAACTGTTTTCATATATATTCTCCACGCAATAATAAGATCAAACTCAATAATAAGCTTACCTTTACAATATGATTATATCCATATTATCCACAAATGTCAATAGTCCGCGCTGTTTACAAAGCCGAGGGCGGTCATGTCGAATATCTGATAAACGACGCTCTGCCGCTGATAAAAGGCATTAACGAGTGCAGCTGTGAGGAATTCCAATACACGCTTGCTGTCGGAGCAGCAGCTCCGTTCTGT
This sequence comes from uncultured Clostridia bacterium, assembly GCA_947166945.1. GTDB lineage: Bacteria > Bacillota > Clostridia > Oscillospirales > Ruminococcaceae > Ruminiclostridium_E. The sequence goes on along the minus strand of CAMVGH010000005.1, from coordinate 36,962 downwards.
GGAAAGTGAGGAAGATCTTATACGATCACTGCTTTATGGTACTGCCAAGTATTGCGAATCTGTCCCGTGTATGTGAATAGAACTTCATCAGCCCCTCGCATAGGTAATTTGTGTTTAAATGGTCCACATCTGTTTCCCGCCATCTCCGGCAGCCGCCCCTGCACAGCGGATAATACTCACAGCTTCTGCACGCATGATCCATTGGCAAAAGACTTTTTTTAAGAAAAGATCTTGCTTTATCCGAATCAAGAAGTTCATAGAAAGGAGTACCGACTTCTCCGAGTTTCCATTCATCGGTACAATAAAAATCGCAGGGATAAACGTTTCCGGAGCCTTCTACGGCGAAATAGCAGGTACAGTGTCCGCATAAACCGCATTCTTCCGGAGGGTATCCTGCTGCCATCTGAGCAATATTCGAGAAGAAACGGACATCCATGACATAGCCTGTTCGTCCGTGGCTGAGCCAGCGCATAAAATCTTCATACCAAAGGTCAAAAAAGTCACACAGAAACTTTCCGTATGAGAGCGGCTCTACCGCATAGGGATTCCGGGTATTATCTGCATTTCTGTTAAGTTCGTCCATACAAGGTATCAGCTGAATGAACGGAAATTTATTCCGTTTATAAAAATTGTAAAGAGCAGATGCTTTGTCCGTGATCTGTTCAGTCACGACTGTAAGGATATTGAAATCCACGCCATATTGTTTCAGGCGTGACGCGGTATCCATTACACGTTCAAATGTCTCTTTCCCGCCGGTGTCATGTCTGGCGGAGTCGTGGAGCTTTCTTGTGCCGTCGAGCGAAAGACCGACAAGAAAATGTTCCTTTCTGAAAAAATCACACCACTGCTCATCTATAAGCAGCCCGTTTGTCTGAAACGTATTTTCTATGACAAGACCGGGCTTTTCTTTTGCGTATTTTTTTTGCAGCTCAACCGCTGTTTTAAAAAAGTCAAGCCCGCGCAGCGAGGGTTCGCCTCCCTGGAATGCAAATGTCAGCGAGCCGTCCGCATAGCTGACAGCTTCCTTTACGAGCTTTTCGAGAGTCTCTTCTGTCATGAATCCGTGGCTGTATTTTTCACGGCGGCTGCTAAGCACCTTGTAAAAACAATATTTGCAGTCCATATTGCAGTTCGCGGAGGCGGGCTTTATAAGAATACTTGCCGATGGCATAATATCACTTCCTCTAAAATATCCTGCCTTGCAGAGAGCAAGGCAGGATCATTTTCAGATATATTATATAATGCTGTGTGAGTTTTGTCAATATCAGTCTATCGCGAAGAAATCGTTGAGCAGCTCTTCTCTGCTGACAACATACGATGCTGCATCGACTGTCACATTTTCGAGTTCATCCGGATACTCGAAAGGCAGGACGAAATCGTCCGAAACGGCTGACTGTACTCCGTCTTTGAGTGAAACGTGCGTTTCCATCATGAATATGAAGCCGGTGATCTTTATTTCACCCTGCGGTCTGCCATTCACGAATATTTTCGCCGTTGAAGCCTCTGTGCGGAAATCGTCAACTATAAAATGCAGTTCGACCTTGATCCTGCCCTCGGGAAGCTCATCAGCAGATGTCAGCCTGAACGTTTTTTCGAGGTGATAGTTGTACACATAATGAAGCCTGTTATCTTTGATAAAGAGCGCGTATCCGCCGAAGCGATCTCCCGCAGAAAGAATGATACCCTCGTTCTCGGGCTTGTGTACAAGTACCGAGGATATCTTATGACTGCGCTTTCTCATCATAAGCTTCGGGTCAATGTGTATTGGCGTGAGAATGCCGTTATATTCAAATTTCTGCTCATTGAGGTAGAAATCATCATTAAACGCTTTTGCTATCTGTTCGGGAGTCTGTGTGAGATAGGGCGAGTCTCCGATCGGAAGAACACCGTACCTGCCGGCTTCCGCATACCAGAGCGCAACAAGCTCCTTTACCTTATCCGGATATTTTTCGGAAAGATCCTTTGACTCCGAGAAATCCTCGTCGGTATGGTACAGCTCCCATTTCTCGTTGATGACATCATCGGTGCGGATATGGTTCGTTACCGCTTTCCAGCCGTCGTGCCAGATGCCTCTGTTGCCGGTCTGCTCATAATACTGGGTATGCTTTCTGTTCGGAGCGGACGGGTCATCAAATGTATATCTGAAGCTTACACCGTGATATCTGTGCTGCGGGACACCTTTTATATGACCGGGCTTTCTTACGCCGAGGATATCGAGTATCGTGGGCGCGATATCCGAAACGTGCAGGTATTGGTTCCTGATGCCGCCTTTATCCTTTATCTCTTTCGGATAGCTTACTATGAGCGGATCTTTTACGCCGCCCGCGTGTACCCACGACTTATACCACTGAAACGGTGTATTGCCGGCGTTTGCCCAGCCTACCGGATAATGCGGGTTGGAGTATTTGCTGCTGCCGAGTTCTTCGAGATGAGGAAGAGTAAGCTCGACATTGTTGTTGTCGGGTATAAGACTGAGGTCTTTTTCCTGGTTAAGGCGTCCGTTCTTTCCGCCCTCGGCAGAAGCGCCGTTGTCCGAAAGAAGAACTATGACGGTATTTTCGGTCTTTCCGGTCTTTTCAAGATAATCAAGGAGCCGTCCTATCTGTGCGTCAGCGTGATCGAGGAAGCCGGCGAACACCTCCATATAGCGTGCGAATACCTTTTTTTCGTCCGCGTTAAGGTCATCCCACGCTCTTACAAATTCGTTCCTCGGATTGAGGACAGTGTCGGCGGGAGTGATGCCGAGACGCTTCTGATTTTCGAGCCACTGCTCGCGTATCTTGTCCCAGCCCGCGTCGAACCTGCCCCTGTACTTGTCGATGTATTCTTTGGGAGCCTGATGCGGCGCGTGACCGGCACCGAGCGCGAAATAAAGGAAGAAAGGCTTGTCGGGATAGATAACGTTCTGGCGGTTGAGTATCTTTATTGCCTGATCCGCGAGATCCTCTGAGAGATGATAGCCCTCTTCCGGTGTTTTCGGAGGCTTGATATGCTCATTGTCTCTGACAAGATCGGGGGTGTACTGATCGGTAAGACCCTCCATGAATCCGTAGAAACGGTCGAAACCTTTGCCGAGCGGCCAGTTGTGGAACGGACCGGCATCGGTATTTTCCGCGAAAGGTGTGAGATGCCACTTCCCGACTGCGTATGTCGAATAGCCGTACTCTTTCAGTACCTCCGCGGTTGTCGCGTAATGAGGGTCGATCTGACCGGTGCGGTTCGGGAAGCTTCCGTCAAGCGTATCGACTACGGTGCAGACTCCGACACTGTGGTGATTTGCTCCTGTGAGCAGTGAAGCGCGTGTCGCGGAGCATATTGCCGTAGTGTGGAAGTTGTTGTAGCGCAGACCGTTTGCCGCGAGCCTGTCTATGTTCGGAGTCTCGATGCTTGAGCCGTAGCAGCCGAGCTGCGCATAGCCGACATCATCAAGAACTATATATACGATGTTTGGGGTATTCGGTATTTTTTCGGGTGTCTCGTAGCTGCTTACGGAGTCGCTGCGGGTTATACCGATAGAACCGTTGAACTGTGGAATGTATGGCATAGTGTATCTCCTTTCGCTCATGAGGGAATTGCGCGTCCGAGTTCTTTATATACCTCGTCGAGATATTTTGTGTCGAAGAAGTCCGCGGCCTTTACCTGCGTTGTCACGATACCCGAATCGAGAAGTATCTTCGCTGTGGATTCGTACTTAGCGGCAATGCTCTGTGTGAGATAAGGTTCAAAGTACTCAAAACCGTTCTCTCTCGGATATATCTTCTCCACGAGTGCGGCAGGTCTTTCGGGAAGATCGAGAGCCTTGTAAAGAGAGTCGGGATCTTCGGAAGCCTTGTCCTTTGAGCGGATCAGAGCTTTGATAACAGCTTTTACGGCTTCGGGGTTTTCTTCAAAGTAGCTTCTGTTGCCGTAGAAGTAGAACTGTGAGGATTGGTCGGGGTTGTTTCTGGAAGAGAAAGCTATGCTGCCGAGACCCGCGCCCTCATACTGGTAAAGACCGGCTCCGGTAGATATAAGAGCATCTGCGTCTCCCGTTGCTATAAGAGTGGCAGCATTTGCAAGATCGTTGATGATGTTGACTTCATCGATGCCGACACCCTCGGAACCGAGCAGATTTACGAGATAAACGTAGGTCACTGTCCCGAACAGCGCGGCAATATTCTTTCCCTTCAGGTCAGCAACTTCCTTGAACTCTTTTCCGGGACCGGCAAGAAGCCCCATCTCCGCGCTGCTGTTGAGAGATGCCGCCGCTACGATATCGAGTCCGTTTCCGCGCGCTATTATAGTCGGGATATCACCGACGAAAGCCGCGTCCAGCTGACCGGAGGCAAGAGCTTCGTTGACTGCGGTACCGCCCTGGCCAAATCCGATATATTCGGCTTTATATCCGGCTTTTGCGAGTTCTTCCTCAAGAAAGCCGTAGCTTTTTGCGGCGCCGGCGTTTTCCACAAGCTGGGAAGCGTCCGCTGCCGGAGCGCCTATGCGTATTGTTTTCAGTTCCTCAGCCGTATTCTCTTCGGTATTCTTTGTTTCTTCGCTTGCCTGAGCGGCGGCTTTTGTCGCTGTACCTGTGCCGGAACTCTGATTTCCGCCTGCGCAGCCGGCTGCTGTGAACCCTATCGCCGCTGTCAGTATTATAGATATTATCCTGTTTATCTTTTTCATTTTGATATTTCCTTTCTGTATTACGATGCTGCTGTGATTATCTTCAAAGTCCGGCGGCAACATCGACCTGTCAGCTTTCTCATGGCAAACCTCCTAAATATTATAATCAATGTCTACCTTTTCGTCCTCGAAGAAGTGGTTATACACCTTGTTTTTGTAGTATGTGAAATCCGCACTTCCCCGGATCCTGGCATTGGAGTTTCTGATTTCTATGATCTCCTTTATTTCTCCGGGGCGTGCCGACATAACGACGACCCGTGTCGCAAGGAATATAGCTTCATCTATATCGTGTGTGACCATTATCATGGTGGTTCCCTTATCGTGCCAGATACGGAGTATCTCCTTCTGCATCTGCACTCTCGTAAGAGCGTCAAGAGCACCGAGAGGCTCATCGAGCAGCAGGATATCCGGATCGGCGGCGAGACCTCTCGCAATAGCGGCTCTCTGGCTCATGCCGCCGGAAAGCTGTGAAGGATAGGCGTTCTCAAATCCGCCGAGTCTTACAAGTTCGATCTGTCTTTGTACTCTTTCTTCCCAGTTTTTCCTGTTCCTGCGATCAAGTCCGAATCCGATGTTGTCCTTTATTTTCAGCCACGGCAGGAGCCTGTGCTCCTGGAATACCATTCCGCAGTCCGTGTCCGGTCCTTTTACGGGTCTGCCGTTTCTGATGACCTCGCCGTCACTGTAATTCACAAGTCCTGCGATTATTTTCAGGAGCGTTGATTTGCCGCATCCGCTGTGTCCGACTATTGTAATGAACTCGCCCCGCTTTATGTCAATATTTATGTTCTTCAGTATCTCGACCTGCTTCCCGTCAATATTGAACGTCTTGTTGAGATGTTTTATCTCAAGGATAGGTTTTTCTTCCGCAGCCACTTAACCCCTCTCCCTTCTTTTTTTCTCCCACGGCGTAAGCGCGTCAAAGATCAAGGAAACTGCCTTGTCCATAATGATACCGACAATGCCGATGAGGAGCATACATATTATTACAACGTCCGACTGCATCAGGGTGCGCGCATAGCTCATACTGTAACCTATACCCGACGTCGATGCTATGAGTTCAGCCGCGACTACAGCCATCCATGACACGCCGAGACCGAGTTTGAGTCCTGTCTGAATATGCGGAAGCGCGTGAGGCAGATAGACCCGGAAGAAAGTACGGAGCGCACCAAGTCTGTACAGTTTTGCGACTTCGACATATTCGAGCGGCGTGCCGCTTATTCCCGCCTGTGTATTTATCATTATCGGAAAGAACGATGCTATTACAATAACTACTGTCTTTGAGCTCTCGCCGATGCCGAACCATAGTATCAGAAGCGGTATCCACGCGATTATCGGTATCTGTCTTACAACTGTAAGTACAGGCTGAAGCATCTTCTTTGCAGTCTGCGACATTCCCATGACAGTTCCCAGTGTCACGCCAAGCACGGCTGAAACGAGATAACCTTGAAGAACACGCGTCAGGCTTATCTGAAGATCGCTCTGTATCTGTCCCTTTTCCCACATCACACCTATGCGTTCTGCTACCGAGCTTATTTTCGGGAGTATCGTCTGCGGTATGGCTGTGAATTCCGTCACATACCACCAGAGAGCTATGATGACAGCAGGGACGATAAGTCCGAGCAGTATCGCAGTTATGTTCTTTTTCATTTTATATGTCTCCTTTTTTCAGGTGCGGCCGGCATAAACATAGTAAACATATAGGCAATATATGATTACAGCTCACATTATATCCGTAAAACCCGTTTTTGTCAATAACCAAAATAAAACTTTGTAGGTTATTACATTGTTTAATGATCCTGCATAAATCTTTTCGTTCAAAAAAATCATAATATTCCTATATGTATTCAGAACATATATTTTTTTATTTCCTATAATTCAATAAATGCGGTATCAGATATCGGCAGGATTTTATATTATCAATTCTATTGACAAATTCCGTACCCTATGATAAAATGTTTATCAAATATAGACAATGGATCATCAAAAGGCGGTAAGAGTATGTGGAGCAGGGAATCTGATGCGGAACTGATGGCTGCAAGGCGGACTGTTCTGCTTGAAAAAGGATTTGAGATCTTTACAAAGAGAGGCATAGAGTCCGTATCTATGCAGAATATCGCTGATGCGGCAGGCTGCGGGATAGCAACACTTTACCGTTATTTCGAAAAAAAACAGGGTTTTGTGATCGAAGTAGCTATAAAAAAATGGAATGAGATCCGGGAACTGGACAGCAAGAGGCGTGAGGAAGCAAACATTGACGGCATGACAGCGGCGGAAATCCTCGAATTCTACCTTGACGGATTTCTGATGCTGTACCGTGAGAAAAAGGATCTTCTGCGTTTCAATCAGATGTTCAATATGTATGTGGAAAGTGCAGGAACAGAAAAAACTGCTCTTGAAACATACTATGGCATGATAGATAATTTCGGAGAGTACTTCCGTATGATATATGAGCGGGCAAAGACGGATAAGACGGTCCGTACCGACATACCGGAAGCGGAAATGTTCTCAACAACGCTTCATCTCATGCTTGCGGCGGTCACAAGATACGCGGTGGGGCTTGTATATAAGCCGGAAACGGGATCTGACGATATGAAGGAGCTTGAAACGCTCAAAGCTATGATGCTTGCGATGTACAGGCAGGTATGAAACGTAACAGTTCAGGAGATATTTATGTAACTGCATGACGCAGTAAAGAAGGCTCCCGAAACAGACAGCAGCTTGTTTCAGAAAGGATTGCTATATGGAAAAGTGGGTAATAGTTGTTGATGATGACATCTTAAATCTGAAGGTAGCAGGATATATACTAAGCCGGAACGATATGCGCGTTACGTCTTTGAGTTCGGGCAAGGAGCTTCTTGACTGCGTAGCCGTGAACGGCACACCCGATCTGATACTGCTTGACATAAGCATGCCGGAAATGGACGGCTTTGAAGCACTCGAAAAGCTGCGCGAGACTGAAAAGGCAAACGGGTGGGAGGAGACCCCGGTCGTTTTTCTTACCGCTGCCGAGGGTGCAGACGCCGAGACTCACGGATTTGAAGCCGGCGTATCGGATTACATAAAAAAACCGTTTGTTCCGGAAGTTTTTCTGCGCCGCATAAACAATGTCTTATCAAAGCAGGAAAAAATGCTGAACTTCAAGAACGAGGCGACGATCGACAAACTCACGGGCTTTCTGAACAAGGGAGCTGCCGGCGTGGAATTTTCACGGCTGTGTTCATCTGAATCGGGCTGTATGCTGATGATCGACCTTGATTCGTTCAAACTTGTAAATGATATCTACGGTCATGAGACCGGCGATGAGGTGCTGATAAGCTTTTCGCGGATAGTTTCCGCCGCCCTTCCGAAAGAGAGCAGGGTGGCAAGGTTCGGAGGCGACGAGTTTGTTTCATTCTGCCCGGAAAAGCTCAGCCATGAAAGGCTTTCGGAGATCACGGCGAAAATAAATGAGGACATGATAAGAGACGCAAAGAAGCTTATGGGCGAAGATATGCAGATACCTATCGGCGCGTCGATAGGAGCTGTGGCGGTGCCGGATCACGGCAACGACTATGATTCTCTTCTGAAGCTTGCGGACAAGGCGCTTTACAGCGTAAAGCGGCACGGAAAGCATGGCTGTGCGCTGTACAGCGCAGATGATTTCCCGGACGATGAAGAAAATGATATCCTTGATATCCACAGTGTTTCGGAGATACTCGGCGAACGCTCTATACCGAATGTCGCATTGCAGCTCGACAGCGAATCTTTCGCGTATGTTTACAGATATGTGATGAGGTACATCATACGCAATAACCGGACAGCCTGCAAAGTGATGTTTACGCTGTCCCGGAACGCGGGTACTGATGAGGACGAATACAAGGAGCTTTGTACCGAATTCGGAAATCATATAAGGGAATCTCTGCGGAAATCCGACATTTTCATGCGAAACCGCTCGGACAGGTATTTTGTGTTTCTCACAGATGTCCGCAGGGAAGCGACGGAAAAGGTCATCGGCAATCTTCTCCGCAGCTGGTGTGAGCTGCACGGCGACAAGCTCCTTGCGTCGTTTGAAACGGAGTTCGTCGGCAGCACGGACGATCATGTGAAGCATTCCGACAAGATCAGCATAGCTGTTGTTGATGACGATTACCCGAATCTGCGCATGGCAGAACATATACTGAACAAAGCAGGATACGGTGTCACCACGCTCAGATCCGGTCAGGATCTGCTTGATCATGTCGAAAAAAGCATTCCCGATCTTATTCTTCTCGATATAAAAATGCCCGACATGGACGGATTTGAAACAATTAAAAAGCTCCGCAGCATGGAGCGGGAAATATCGGAGATACCGGTAATATTCCTTACCGCCGATGATAATACGGAGTCGGAGAGCAAAGGTCTTTCCCTCGGCGCTATGGATTTTATCAAAAAGCCGTTTGCTCCGGAGATCTTTCTGCTTCGTGTAAGGCATACTATTGAGCTGACTACCCTTCAGCGCTCTCTTAGCGCTGAAGTGGAACGCAAAACCGGTGAGAACAGAGCTTTGTTTCTGCACGTTGTAAAGTCTCTTGCCGACGCGATCGACGCAAAGGATACCTATACAAACGGACATTCCGGCAGAGTCGCGGAGTATTCAATGGAGATAGCAAGGCGCGCGGGATATCCGGCGCAGCGGCAGAGCGACATCTATATGATGGGACTTCTGCATGATGTAGGCAAGATTGGTATTCCCGACGCTGTGATCAACAAGCCTGCTCGTCTCACAGACGAAGAATATGAGATCATCAAGACCCACCCGGTAATGGGCGCACGGATACTGAAAAATATACAGGAGATGCCGAAGCTTGCGACAGGTGCAAGGTGGCATCATGAGCGCTATGACGGCAGAGGCTATCCGGACGGTCTGAAAGGCGGAGATATTCCCGAGGAAGCAAGGATAATCGCCGTAGCAGATGCTTACGACGCTATGACGAGCCGCAGAAGCTACCGTGACGTGATGTCTCAGGAAAAAGTCCGAAGCGAGATCGAAAAAGGACGGGGTACACAGTTTGACCCGAGGTTTGCGGACATAATGCTCGCAATGATAGACGAAGATGTGGATTATAAAATGAGAGAGGTATGACGTATGCGCGGCAGGGATCTTGAAACATCATTTCACATGATCTTACTCGGTATGTTTTCCGTGATGACGGTGCTGTTTGATATAATAATCGTACTGTCACAGTGGGAACTTCCGGCTATACCCATCATAACCGGTGCGTGCGCTTTATGCTGGGTGATGCATTTTACGGACACGGGAAAGCCCGCGGTCAGGCTGTACCTGTATATCATCGTCATTCTCGGAGTTCTGATGTTCTATGCTCTTCACGGCATACCCATAACCGATATACCGATATTACTGTGCCTGCTTATAGTTATACTCTCGCGGCAGAATGATGTCAAGCTTGTTCTGCTGACGGTTCTGTCATACCCTATATACATCGCCGTGAATATTTTTATAACCGGATATCTGAATGCCGATACTCCAACTACGGTCTATTCAAGAATAGCTCTCGGGATCTTCTGCCTTTCGTTCGCGGCGGGGATAGCCGTATATTTTATCCTGATCGGCCGCAAGGACGGGAATGAAAAGGACGAACTGCGCCGGGAAGCGGCAGACGCTAAAAATGATACAAAGCAGTTTCTTGCCAATATGTCCCACGAGCTCAGAACGCCCATAAACGTGATCTGCGGACTGAGCGAGCTGATGCTTGACGCAGGTCTTCCGGAAAAATACAGTGATGACCTGTACGCGCTGTACAGTGCCGGAAAGCGCATACAGCGCCAGATAAGCGACATACTTATATTCTCCGAACTTCAGACTGACCGTTTCCGTATCGCGGAAAGCGAGTACGAGACGGAGTCGGTGATCTATGACACGATACGGAACGTTTTTACCAAGTCATACATAGGCGCGGATTTTGCAGTCGATTTATCTCCTGCCGTACCGCGTGTGCTTATCGGCGATGCAAAGCGTCTCCGCAAGATACTCGAATGTCTGCTTGACAACGCGGTGAAATTCACGGAGTCCGGCGGCGGATATCTTTATGTCAGCTCCCGTCCGCAGGGAGATGATATCAACCTCAATATAGACGTATATGATACGGGCGTGGGCATCGAGAACAAATACAGGAACCGCCTGTTCAGCGGCACTTTTGCAGCCGATGACAGCACCGAGCGGCGCAGGGGCGGGCTTGGTCTCGGACTTGCGATAGTCCACGGGATAGTGCGTTCAATGCACGGTTTTGTAAAACTTGAAAGCAGCGGCAAGGGGACTCACGTTCACGTCACCGTTCCGCAGAAGGTGGCTGACCGGACTTGCTGCATAGGCATCTCCGGTGCGGGAAAATATCATGCGGTATGCTGGTTTGACAGGTCGAAATACGCGCGTCGCGAAGTGGGAGAGTACTATTACAAGACAGTGGATCATGTCCATGAAGAACTGGGCGTTGACGTAACGGTTGTGACCTCGCTGGCACAGCTCAGAGAACGGATGGAAAAGGGCGGCGTAACGCACATTTTTATTGCCGAAGCCGAATATGGCAGTGACCCGTCATATTTTGAAAGGATCGCAAAGCAATGCTGGGTATGTGTATTTTCGGGCGGCCAGTTCACGCTTCCCGCCGACAGTTCTGTCAGCATCATCAGAAAGCCTGTGTATCTTCCGGCGGTAGTGGGCTTCTTAAAGCGATCCGGTCCCGGAGCGCAGACCGCAAGAATGGACGTTGAGACCGAAGATGAGCTGTCCCTTCTGCCGCCCGGTAAGAAGGCTCTTGTGGTGGACGACGAGCCGATGAACATAATGGTGGCAAAGGGCATGCTGCAAAGGTTCGGATTAAGAGTATTTTCGGCGGCGAGCGGTCCGGAGGCTATCGGTATATGCAGCTCCGAGAACATTGATATCATATTTATGGACCACATGATGCCGGATATGAACGGTACGGACGCTATGAAAGCGATACGGAATCTGAGCGGCGGCTATTACAGGCACAGACCGATAGTGGCGCTTACCGCCAACGCCATGAGCGGCGCGAGGGACAATTTCCTCAGTATGGGCTTTGACGGATTCCTTTCAAAGCCGGTATCCATGAAAAATATGCACAGAGTTCTGGAACAATTTTTGCGGGAGGACACAGATGAGTGAAGAAAGGGAACAGCCTCACATACTGATAACCACCGACAGCGTCTGTGACCTGCCGCCGGAGCTTGTCAGGGAATATTCGGTCAGAGTCCTTCCCAACATTGTCAGGACACGGGACGGTCAGTTTCTTGACGGCGTGGAAATAAGCCCCGACGATCTTCTTGATTATATGGAAACAACGGACGATGTTGTTATGTCGGACGCTGCTTCGGAAGAGGATTATCTGAGTTTTTTCAGAGAAAACATACGCGGCAATACCGCGATACTTCACATAACAATGGGGCGGTATGCGAGCAAGGGCTACGACAACGCGGTAAAAGCGGCTGAAAGCGTACCCGGCGTATATGTTCTCGACTCCGGACAGATCTCCAGCGGCCTCGGACTTGTCGTTCTCAGGGCGGCGGAGCTTGCAAGAGAAGAGCATAATATGCAGCAGCTCCGTGCGGAGGTCAGTGAGTACGCTTCAAGGGTATCATCGACATTCATAGTGCGCGAGCTTGAGTTTATGAACAGGAACGGCAGGCTCGGCAGCGGCATGCGCAAGCTGTGTGAAAGAATGCTGCTGCGTCCCATGCTTGTGATGAAGAAAAGCAGGATCGCCGTAGGCGGCATGGTGTACGGACTTCACGAAGCGTCGATGCGCTCCTATATACGCGGACAGCTGCACGGCAGGAATGACATTGAGACCGACACGCTTTTCATAACCTATGCGGGACTCGATGACACCGAGCTTGGAAAAATAGCGGAGACAGTCCGGAAATACGCGATATTCCGCAATATTTATTTCGTGAAGGCTTCCTCGGCTGTAGCCTGCAATTGCGGCAGGGGCTGCTTCGGTCTGCTCTTTGCGTACAGTCCGAAGGAAAAGAGCAGGAGGGGAACGGAGCATATCCTTTCAAAGCGCTTCAATTATGCGCTGCTGGCGGTGTTCACCGCTGCCATGAGTTTGGTGCTGGTATTCAACTTCCGGCTGTTCTACTCGATGATAAGCGGACAGGCAGACGCGATAGGACGCGCACAGCTCGAATCGGTATCGGGAGACCTTGAACAGACACTGTACGAGGCGGAGATACTCACGAGACAGATAGCGTCGGGACTGGAGCTGCTCTACAAGGAAAACGCTTCGGGAGACGAGATCGACGCCTATCTCAAAACTAACAAGGACTACAATTCCGTCGGAAGCTGCACGAACGTCTATGCCGCGGGCGAGGACTGGTACAGCATTCCGGATTTTGTGATGCCGGAGGATTTTGACCCTGTTCAGCGCGACTGGTACAAGGGCGCACGCAAAAAGGGAAGCGGCAGTATCTATTATACTGCCCCATATCTTGATCTTGCGTCGGGAGAAATGTGCTTCACGGTGTCGGAACTGCTGTCCGACGGAACGACTGTAGTCGCGCTCGACTTCAACCTGACAGGCTTGCAGGAGAGCGTTTCAAGGATAAGTATTGCGGGCGGTGACGCCCTTATTGTCAGCGGGAGCGGTCAGATAGTCGGTTATGCCGATGTTGCCGCGGTAGGTCAGCCTATTTCCGCAGCTCTGCCGCAGTACACCGCCGTATTCCAGAGAATACTTTCCTCCGGTGAGAGCTCACTTAATTTCCACACAAAAATAAGCGGTACCGACAGCGTTGTCTTCTACAACCGTACCGCGAATGAATGGTATCTGCTGTCCGTAGTCAGCCAGACCGCTCTCTACCGGAACAATATGACAGGTATCATTGCGAATACGGCGGTAAATCTCTGCCTTATTGCGGGAATGATACTGCTGTACATTTTCAGCATACGTTACAGGGGAAGGATAGAGCAGCGCCTTAAATATACCGAGAGCGCAGTCAGCGGCGCGGTTGCCAGAATAAGTGCGCCTATGGAAGACATAGTGAAGCGCAGCGATTACCGCCTTCTCCGGTCAAGCGACGAGCCGGAAGTCTATATGGAGCGTCTGCGTGAGTCCTCGCTCAAAATGAAATCCGCACTTGCCTCGCTTTATACGGTAGATACCGATGCCGACAAAAAGGAGAATGAGAGCGGCAGGATAATAAAAGACGTACATGCCGATTCAGACATCTCCGACCGCACCAACAAGCATGCCTGCGCCGGTATCATAGCGCTGCTCACGGTAACGATGATACTGTGCATCGCGATATCGACGGTACTTATGATAAACTGGGGCAATACCCGTATGGAAAAGGAAACGGGAGATTACACATCAGAACTTGAGTCGTGGATAGTCGAGCAGAAAAGCGTACTGGATATGTTTGTGAGCTTTATTTCCGCCGAGCCGGAAATGCTCGGTGATTATGACAAATGCGTTGAATGGCTGAACGATATCACCGTGCAGTATGATGATATCTCGGTATCATACATGACCGATCCCCGCGCGGAGCATACGGTTATTATGAACAACGGCTGGGAGCCCGATGATGACTGGCACGTTGAGGAAAGACAGTGGTACATAGATTCCATAGAGTCGGAAAAAGAGGACGGCTTCTCCGTATCCGCCCCGTATTATGACGAACAGATAGGAGCTTACTGCGTCACATTCAGTAAAAGAGTATATGACAAGACCGGCAATTTCTTAGGTGTTTTCGGAATAGATTTCTTCCTTGACAAGCTTACCGGCATACTTGATTCGAGCTATACCGATGAGGGGTATGCGTTTCTTGCGGACGCGGACGGGCAGATCATAAATCACCCCGCTCCGGAGTATCAGATGTCGGAAAGCAACGTGGTAACACTTGAACAGGCGGGTTATCTCAATGCGGTGCTCGCCGGGGACACTGTCATCATCAAAGACTATGACGGCAGCTACAAAGCCTTTTATGCAGTACCCGACCCTACCTCCGGCTTCACTATTGTCTGCGCGAAAAACTGGAATGTGATATACGGCAGTCTTGTACGCTACATCATTGTCTTCATAGTGATATTCGGCGCGGGTATAGCGATAACAGGCTCACTGCTCCATATAATGATCGTATGGCAGAAGCGGGTGCGGAAAACTCTCGAAAATTCCGCCGCGGAAGCCGAAAAAGCAGGTCAGGCAAAATCGCAGTTCCTGGCGCAGATGTCGCATGAGATACGCACCCCGATAAACGCGGTTCTCGGTATGAATGAAATGATAATGCGCGAGAGCAGCAGCGATGATATCAGGGAGTACTCCGAGAACATACAGAATGCCGGACGCACTCTGCTTACGCTCATAAACAGCATTCTCGACTTTTCAAAGATAGAGGACGGAAAAATGGAGATAGTGCCTGTAAGTTATGACACCGCGCTGATGATAAACGATCTGGTCAATATGGTACTTGAAAGAGCCGAACAGAAGAATCTTGAATTCAGGACAGAGATCGACAGGAAGCTGCCCAAAACTCTTTACGGCGATGATGTGCGCATAAGACAGATAATCACCAATATACTCACAAACGCGGTCAAATACACTCCCAAGGGCAGTGTCACCCTGCGTATGCTTATTGCGGACAGAAACGGAGACAGGATAACGCTGCGTACCGAGGTGCAGGACACCGGTATCGGTATCCGCCCCGAGGACAGAGATGCGCTTTTCGAGTCGTTCAGAAGGCTTGACAGCGAGAAAAACCGGGCGATCGAGGGTACCGGTCTCGGCATCTCCATCGTTCAGAAGCTTCTCGTCATGATGGGAAGCGAGCTTCAGCTTGACAGCGTTTACGGCGAGGGCTCACGGTTCTGGTTCGATATAGTGCAGGAGGTCGTTGACGACGAGCCTATCGGTGACTATGAGGAGCGTCTGCGCCTGTCCCGTCACAATGAAAACAGCCGGGAGTATATCTACGCTCCCGATGCGAGAGTTCTTGTCGTAGATGACAACATGATGAATCTTAAAGTTGCGAAAGGACTTCTCAAACGCACAGGCATAAAGGTCGATATCGTTGCCAGCGGCAGCGACGCTTTAAAGGCGGTTACACAGAACAGGTATGACATTATCTTCCTTGACCACATGATGCCGGGTATGGACGGTCTTGAAACGCGGAAGAATATGGAAACTGCAGGTCTGCTGGGCGAGAACACTGCGGTGATAATGATGACCGCCAATGCCATAGTCGGCGCGAAGGAGGAATACCTTTCGGCAGGCTTCGACGATTATCTGTCGAAGCCGGTTGAAGTCAGAAGTCTTGAAATGATACTGAAAAAGTATCTGCCCGCCGAAAAAATCGGATATAAGACCGCTGACGCTGACATCAGGACCGGCGGGACTTCTGCGGATCCCGTTCCTGCTGCCGCGGCAGATGATACAGCCGCGGCACAGACGGCTCACGCCGGTCCGGTGCAGGAAAACACGCAGGACGATGAGACAAATGATGTGATAGATAAAAATGTCGGGCTGGAGTATTGCATGAATGAAGAGGACTTCTACCGTGAAATGCTTGACACCTATATCAAGGAAAAAACGGAAAAGACCGCACAGCTTGAATCGGCATTGAAAAACGGTGATCTGAAACGATATACCGTGCTGATACATGGACTCAAAAGCACATCAAAGATGATAGGCGCGGTCAGATTCTCCGAACTTGCTTACGAGCTTGAGTGTGCGGGAAAAGAAGGGCGGCTCGATGATATAAAGAAAAAGCATGATTATGCAATGGAAGTTTATGAGCGAGTTATAAGGAAAGCCGGATCAATGATATCGTGACAAAAAGAACTCCCCCGCAGGTCAGTATCCCGAAAAAGCACCGATCGCTCCGTCATCATGGCACCGCATAAAGATTCCGCTGCTGATACCGTAAAATGATACTTGCTTTATACCGGCTGTTATGATATAACAGATGTGTACAGTACCGCGATACCCGGTGCCCCTTCGGCTGTAACAAATCTCTATGCTCAGTATGCAACTCGTTCAATTACAGAAATCCAAAAGCGAATCGGATATTTAAATTATAAAAGTTATGTAACAGCCGTGTACGGAAACCTCGCACACGGCTGTTTCTTACAGCATTACCGCCATATTGCCGATAATCTCCCTTGTGAGGAAATATGTCGGCACAGCGCATACAGCCGCATCCTTGCGGCACTTTGGGCTGACTTCCGTATGAATACCTGTTCTCGGCATTACGTGCCTGCAATGCTGACCTCCTTCCTGCATTTTGCTTCCGCTAAAGGAAGCTGCCTTGAACTGTTCATTTTCGGGACGGATCCGGGAAGAAAAACGGTAATTTTTGCCTCTGTAAATCGTCCGGAATCGGTGGGTAATATACTTTCCATTCCCATTACCTTTACGGGCTTAAAACGCGATTTTTTTCAAAAAGAGCAACGTTCCTGAATAAAACGCTGCTCTCTTCAATGAATTGATATGTTGTAATCGAATTTGATTCTGCCTATTGCATGGGGTTACTTAGTGGCTCTTTGACATATGTATAAGCATGACCGTATGCTGACTTCATTCCGTGTCGGCGAGCCGCTTGACGAAATAGATGAACCGGATATGATAGACGAAGTTCTGAAACTCAATGCCGAGCTAAAGGACTTCATTTACCATTACATCACAATTTTTGAGGACTTGCTGCGCGTGAAGCGTGCCTATGAGCCGTTTCTAGAAAAGATACACAGCCGCGAGGAATTCCTGACAAACGAAGAAATTGCGGAAGTGCTTGACGAGTTCAACAGCGAAGCAAGCAAGAAATTAAGCAATTATGATAAACTCATACCGTCCGGCACTATGACGCTTACCTACAAAGTCCTCAAACGCAAGAAAACCTCCGTGCTTTGCGAGAATTATCACTTCTCGACGATCGGAGGTTTCCTGTATATTGAATTGTTCAAGGGATTGCAGAACCGCTATCTGCCCCGCAAGTGTGATCTGTGCGGACGGTACTTTGTACTGGAACGCGGCTTTTACTCCAACTACTGTAAGCGTCCGGTCAAAGGGCAGCCTGACAAATGCTGCCGAGACCTCGGACACCGGAAGAAGTTCAACGACAAGCTAAAGACCGACCCGATCTGGAGCGTTTATCACAAGGCATACAAGGCTCACTATGCCCGGTATCTCAAAAAGAAAATGACGCAGGCGGAGTTTCAGAAGTGGGCTGATTATGCTATTGAGATGAGGACTAAGGCGCTGGACAGTAAGATTGAGTATGACGAGTATGTCCTGGAGATGAAGAAGTGATTTTTACTATATATTCAAATAAATCGCCAAATCATCAAACCCACCTCTGTGAAATACCGATATATCCTTTTTCTCTTTGTTGATAAGGTTATCGGTGAGCAGAAAAACATTTATTCCAACAGTTTCTGCTACCATATCCTCGCCGACGTCGTTTCCTACCATTACGCACTCTTCAGCAGAAACATTTAAACGGTGCAGTATCTCTTTGTAATATTCTGTGTTCGGTTTGCAGTACCCGATGTTTTCATAGGTAGTGTACAGCTCAAAATCCGAGGGTTCAAATCCTGCCCAGCGGATACGGCTTTCTGTCGCGGCTGCGGGAAATATAGGATTTGTCGCGAGAGCTATCCTGTAACCGCTGTTTTTTAAGGATCTCACGATGCGTACTGTATTTTCGTTGAAACCGCATACTTTTCTTGCTTCGTTGAACTCCTCAAGATAAAACGCATCAAACAAGGGCTTGTGCTTTAATATGCCAATGCCCATTTTTTCTGCGAACTTATTCCAGAAAGCTTTCTCGTTGGTGCAGCTTCCGTCATTCTTCACCATTGCGTATGTACCTGCCCAGACACCGTCAACAAGAGCCTTGCTGTCATATCCGAGCGGGACAAACCTCCGGCGTAGAAGCTTAAAATATTCTCTTGTAAATTCTTCGTTATCCATAGGCAGTAGAGTGCCGTCAAGATCGAACAGGATTGTTGTTATTTTCATAGATCTTCCTTTCAGTTGTTTCAATTATCACTCATACCGGCTGTACAGTCCCCGCAATTGTTCCTGCATGCCGAAGAACGAGGCATTGAGGGCGAGGGTATTGAAGAATACCTTTATCTGCTCTACATCAATATCCTCCCACATATTCATAATATAACTATACCATAGATCGCCCGGATTTTCAAGTATAGTTCTGAAAGTCTTTGACTGATTTTTATCCCAGCCGACAGATTCCATAAATCAAAGAAGTTTCAGCATATTCTTTTCGGGGGCGCCGGAAATGTAGTTTATGGCTTTTTGGGAGAAGGTCTGAGCCAATGATCGTTTAAGTAACATTTTTATTGTCCTTTTCTGTTATAATGTGCAGATGCTCTTTCAGCTTCTCGGCGCTGAAATGATCGTCCCTGTATTTTTCAAGCATTTCCCTGAGCTGCGTCTCCGAAGGGATAGACAGAAGAAAATGCGGCTTGCCATATTGTTTTATTGCTGAGTATATATCATCCCGAAGTTCATCAAGTCTTATTACAATTCTGCTCTCATCTGCGAATTTCCGTATCTTTTTCATTATCTGCGCTGAATAAGCAAGATCTATCACAAATATCCCGTAGAAAAAACCGATGCAGAAGGAGAATGACAGATTGTGAGACAGCCAATCCAGCGCATCGAGCACATGAGGATCGACAAGAAAGTAATAGAACGCGCTGAGTATTGCCCAATATATATACTCCTGGGGGTGTTCTCAACTTGTCTTATCCCATACCTCTAACCCCATTTCGTTAAGCCATTCCTTAAAATCGTCGGTTCTCGGATTGACAGTGTAGTATTTTTTGTTATCATCATCTGTTTTAAAATAAACTTTGAAGCCTTCAATTGTAACTGACGATATGTTCCCGGATTCGATATTTTTCTGAAATTCATCATACATCATATATGAACTTGTGTCATGATAAAGTGCTATCAGACCAATTACTATTACCATGACACATATCAATATTATGACAAGCCACTTCGGCGGTGTTTTTATTACATTCTCTCCCTGTTCAGCCATTCGTTTCTCCTATTGCTATAGATATGCCGTCCCAGCATCATAACTGCCGATAACAAGGTCAGCACTGCAAAAACTAATCTTTTCATATATCTGCTTCCTTTTTCGCCGGCAGCATGACCGTAAAGGTCGTTCTGCCTTTTCTGCTGTCCGCGATGACCGTACCTCCGTGCAGCTTCACTGCCTGCTTCACTATCGCAAGCCCTATGCCGTTACCCTCGGAGGAATGGGACTCATCAGCCTGATAGAACTTGTTGAATATCCTGTCAATACATTCGGCGGGGATATCCACGCCGCTGTTGGTGACAGAGACTGTGATAAGCCCGTTATTTTTCGATATCCCGACCGAAACGATACCGTAATCCGGCGAGAACTTGACCGCGTTGTCTATCAGATTTATCCATACCTGCTTGAGCATTTCCTCGTTGGCATAAACATCATACTCATCAAAATCTATGTGCAGCTCGATGTGTTTTGCGCTCCATTTGCTTTCAAGCAGCAGTATGCAGCCCCGTATCTGTTCGGAGAGGTTGAATGTGGTCTGACCGGTGAGTATGGTCTGATTTTCCACTTTCGTCAGATCAAGAACATTTGTCGCCATACTTGCGAGACGTGATGATTCCTCTGCTATGATGCTTATATATTCGGCTTTCTGTTCTTCAGTGAGATTACCGTGTTTGAGCAGTTTAGCAAACCCGGATATCGACACTATCGGAGTTTTGAACTCATGCGAGAAATTGTTGATAAAGTCGGAACGCAGCATTTCCGTGTTTTCAAGCTCCTCTGCCATTGTATTGAAGCTGTCGGTTATCTCTCTGACCGTTGCGTGTTTTGCCCATGATCCTGTAAATTCAAGCCGTGTGCTGAAATTTCCCGAAGCAAGCTGATTGAAGCTGTCTATTATCCTGTTTACCGGCTTCATTGTTATACGGCTGAAAAGATAGGACAACGCTCCTCCGAGCAGAACACTGATGATAACAAGAATGGCGACTGCTGCTCCGTGCTCGAGCAGTCTGTTGTCCGAAACAAAACCAAGATTTATAAGCAGAAAGACCAGTCCGGTGATCGTTCCGCCTATCACGACAAGCAGTGCAAAAATGACAACAGTAACAAGCAGTGACAGTGCTATGCGTGACCTTCTTTCTTCCCGTGACAGCTTACTCATATATTTTTTACCGCCTTATATCCGAGACCGCGTACCGACACGATCTCAAATTCATTCCAGTTTTCGAAACGCTTGCGGAGCCTGCCTATATGCACCGTTACCGTTTCCCACCCTGTTTCGCTGTCGTTGCCCCAGATCTCGTCCATGAGCTGTATGCGGGTGAATATCTTGCCGGGGTAGGAAAGAAGCTTGTACAGAAGCAGGAACTCCTTTTGTGGCAGGGTGACTGTCTCACCGCCGCGGGTCACGCTCATATTGTCGTAGCTTACCGTAACATCGCCTATCTCTATTTTCCGTTCGCTGACGATCTTCGCCCGGCGCAGCAGCGCCTTTATCCGCAGGAGCATCTCTTCTTCATCGATTGGCTTTGTCATATAGTCGTCGGTACCCACAAGAAAGCCCTTGCGCTTGTCCTCGGGGAGCTGCTTTGCCGAGATCATCAAAATCGGCAGATCATTATCCGAGTTCCGCAGAGCTTCCGTCAGCTCGTAACCGTCCATTTCCGGCATCATTATATCAAGAACGATCAGATCTATATGTTCGCTGTCAAGCTTTTCCAGCGCGTCCGCGCCGTTTTCCGCTGTTATGACATTATACCCCGCGCCTTTGAGAACTTCTTCGATAAGCCGGCGCGTGTTCTTATCATCATCTACTGCAAGTATATTTATCATTTGTTCCTCCATATCTGACCGGAGCGGGGAGCCTCTGCCGCTCCATTCTCCCGCGCCCCTGCGTAAAAACGGCTGTCTCGGAGCGGCCGCCGTTTTATATATAATAACATACAAATCTAAACTGAAAATAAACAAAACAGTGTTTTTGAAAAAATAAAGAAAATTTCCGAAAAAGTACGAAAAGTTTATTTTCAGTTTATATTTCTATGCTATAATGTCCGCATAAAGGAGATAAGCTATGGAAAAATTTCCCTCGACAGAATTCAAATTCAAGGCAATAGCTTGGGCTGCCGAAAAAAACAATATGTCCTACGGGCAGTTTGTGGAATCTCACAACTCGGACGAAATTGAAGAAGTTTACAGGAAATACGAAAATATTCTGAAAGAGCGAAAGAATGCGAAAGCGAAAAATAACTGACTGCCTTAAAATGGTGGGTAACATACTTCATAAGTGTATTCTGAATATCACTTGCCCCGGTCTTGCCAAAGACCGTCTGTAAGCCGTATAATGCACACGCACATATGAATCAAGAACCTCGCCGTATGTGCGCATTATGCGGTAATAAATCAATGCTTATTGACAGCGTCCCCCGCTGTTCGATAAGCCGCAAGCCTAAAAAAGAAAAATCGTACTGCATAGATCCTTTCCAAAATCCGGCTTGCGGTCTTTTTGCTTATCGGCGGTTTGCCTTATCCGCTTGATAAGACATCGGCTGCACATTTCTCCTATAACGAAAAGCAATAAAATCTTGTGTAACCGATGTTTTGGAAATTTTCATTCAGTTTTCACATAAGACTAACTGAATTGTAAAGATACTCTGATAGAATTTATAAAAAGAGATAAGTTATGAAAAACAGGAAAGGAGAACGCAAATGAACGATCCTTATTCCGTTCTCGGAGTATCTTCAACCGCGACCGATGAAGAAATATCAAAGGCTTACAAGAGGCTCGCCCGTCAGTATCACCCCGATCTCAACCCCGGCAACGCAGCTGCCGAAGCGAAGATGAAAGAGATAAACAGCGCTTACGAAGCTATCAGGGATATTCGTTCCGGTAAAAAAGCATACACGGGTGCAGACAGCTCTTACAGCGGTTACGCACGCGGTCATCACGCTTACGAAAGCACCGGAAACAGCTATACTGACCCGTTTGAAGCATACCGCAATGCTTACGGCGGAAGATACTACGAATATGATCTTAACGATCTGTTTGGCAGAAGAAGCGAAAAGCGGTCTTTCGGCTTTTTTGATATTTTACGCTCGTTTATCAAGGTATCGCTGATAATGACACTGTTAAGATTTGTTTTCTCGCTGTTCTTCTATCCCGTGTTCTGATTAAAAGAGGAGATGATATAAATGAAATTCAGAGAAAATGTAATAAGATTCATGGGCGGGCGCTATGGCAGCGACCAGCTCAACACCGCCCTGCTTATTATAAGCATTGTGCTGATAATTGTCAATGGCTTTGTGCGCTCGGCAATTCTGTACGCGTTGATAATGGCGATAATGATCTGGAGCATCTACCGCAGTATGTCGAAGAAAATATACGAGAGACGGCGGGAAAACGAGTGGTTCCTCGGGATTACAGGAAAGGTAAGGAGCTTTTTCAACCTGCAAAAACGAAAATTTGCCGACCGGAAGACTCATGTTTACCGCACTTGCCCGAACTGCAAAAAAACGCTCCGGCTCCCGAAGCGGAAAGGCAGTCACACGGTATGCTGCCCCTGCTGTCATAACGATTTTTCGTGTTCGGTTCACTAAAGGAAACCTCTAAAGGGGCATCAGAATACAAACTGATGCGTGCATTCGGAAATGTGCGCGAATATATAACTTCAAACTGAAAATAAACAAGCACTGTTTTCTTGAAATATTTTTCAAAAAAGCACAAAAAGTTTATTTTCAGTTTATTTTTCTGTGTTATAATATGTCGATATATATGAAAAAGGTTAGTGCCTATGAAACGAATACTTATCCTTTCCGCAGGTATCGGGAGCGGTCACAATTCAGCTGCCGGGGCGGTAGCTGAATCATTGAAAGCGGCAGACAGCAGTGTCGGGATAAGCGTAACCGACGTGATGAAGGATTGTTCGGACAGACAGACAAGGCTGATCTACAAGTACGGCTACGCAGCCTCAATGAGCATCATTCCGGGGATCTACGACCGCGGATATTATGCGGCACAGAACGGGAGCGAACACAGACGCGGAAATGCCGCTGTTCTGCGCGCCGCCGAGGGCATGACACAAAGCGTATATAAGCGGATCAGGGATATCAGCCCCGATGTGATATACTGCACGCATTTCTTCCCGGCTATAACGGCAACGATTCTGCGGAAGCGGTATGACCTCAGGTTCAGGATAATTTTGTCGAATCTTGACTACAATGTCACACCGTATTGGAACAGCGCTTCAGATGCCGACATTATAACTGTCGCACATCGTGAGCTTATACCGGATTGTATCCGGATGGGATTTGATGAAAGCAGGATAGCTGTGACGGGAATACCGACAAAAGAAGCTTTTCTGCTTGACTATGATAAGGCTTTGGTAAGGGGCGAGCTTGGTCTTGACGCAGATATGTTTACGATACTTGTGATGTTCGGCGGCGGGGACTGGGCAGGGGCTCACCGGATCGTACAAAGTCTGATGAAGTGCGGGATCCCCTGTCAGGTGATAGTTATAAACGGCAGAAATAAGAGATCCTTTGATGCGGTCGAAAAAATGACGATCCCTGACAGCGTAAAGCTTGTCAATATCGGTTACACCGATGAAGTCGAAAAATATATGGCGGCAAGCGACGCGGCTGTCACAAAAGCCGGCGGTATCAGCACCACGGAAATGATAAATATAGGGCTCCCGATGATAATAAACCGAGAGTCATACGGTCAGGAACGCCTTAACCTCGAATTCCTTGCCGGACACAATGTCTGCCTTTCATACAGGGGTGACGCGGAGCTTCGGCAATGTCTCGGATATTGCATGGAAAACGGTATGGTGCTTGCCGGCAAAATGAAAAAACTGCGTACCGATGCGGCAAAGGCGATCGCAAAACTTCTATTGGAATAAATCACGGAGGAAAACACATGAATAACATCAAGATCATAACGGATTCCTGCGCCGATCTGAGTACAGATCTGCTGGAAAAGTACGATATTGACTATGCGAAGATGAACACGGTTTATAAGGGGAAAGAGTCGCCCGCGCTTCTCTCATGGGACGATCGGACACCGAAGGAGTTCTATGATATCCTGCGCAGCGGAGAACGTATTACAACGACCCAAGTTCCCGTGAATGAGTTTAAACGGATATTCACAGAATACCTTGACAAAGGATATGATATTATTTATATAGGCTGTTCATCAAAACAATCCGGATCTGTAAATACAGGCCTTGTCGTTTCAAAAGAACTGAAAAAAGAATATCCTGACGCAAGGATTTCCTGCATTGATTCAATGAATTCGAGCATAGGCATAGGTATGCTTGCTGTCTTTGCGGCAGAGCTTGCATCAGAGGGAAAGGATCACGATGAGATCGTACAGGCTGTATGTTCTGCAAGAAAGCGGGTAAATCAGTTCGTGACTGTTCATTCTCTCGATTCTCTGAAACGCGCGGGACGCGTCACTGCAAGCAGTGCTTTCTTCGGAAACCTTATGGGAGTGAAGCCGATACTCATTTCCGATGCCGACGGTGTGCAGACACCGATAAAGAAAGTACGCGGACGGCTGAGATCGCTGGAAGAGATCGCAGATCTGCTTGCGGGAAGCATAGGAGACGCATCAGCGCAGACGGTTTACATTGCGCACGCGGACTGTGACCCGGAAGAGGTCAGCAATCTGAAAAATATGGTAAATGATATAATAAAACCGAAAGATATCGTCACGGTATATATCGGACCTATAATCGGTGCGTCTGTGGGTCCCGATGCCATAGGCGTGTGGGGCTTCGGAAAGGAAGTAACTTACAGAGCGGAGGAGAACAAGTAATGCCGACACAGCAGATAACCGGGGTAATGTTCAGGAATATGGTGAAAAGCGGAGCAGCGTTTTTGCGTCAGCACTGCGACGAGGTCAATGATCTTAATGTATTCCCGATACCCGACGGAGATACGGGAAGCAATATGACCATGACCATACAGGGCGGTGCGGAGGCGGATTGCATTTCCGACAATCTTTCGGAAACTGCGGAGACAGTGGCAGACAATATGCTGCTGTCTGCCCGCGGAAATTCCGGGGTCATATTGTCACAGATGTTTGCCGGGCTTGCGGAGGGCTTGTACGGACTTGAAACAGCAGGTGTCGCGGACATTGAAAGGGCAGTCCGCAAGGCAGTGGAGCGTGCATACAGCGCTGTGGTGACTCCGACGGAGGGAACAATGCTCACTGTGGCGCGGGAGACAAGAGAGGCTGTGGAACACAACAGATACGACAGCATCGAGGAATTTCTTGACTGCTGCATCAGCGAAGCGAAAAAGGCTCTTGAACGCACCCCGGATCAGCTCGATGTCCTGAAGCAGGCGGGCGTTGTCGATTCCGGCGGCGCGGGGCTTGTATATATTCTGGAAGGTATGAGCAGCTCACTTAACGGAAAAAAATACGAGCCGCTCCGCATATCCGCCGAACAGACCGGAAAGGTAAATACCGATCTGTTTACCGAGGACAGCGTGCTTGAACTCGGCTACTGCACCGAGGTGCTCGTGCGGCTGCAAAAGTGCAAATGCAGCATAGATGAATTCAGCATTGACGATCTTATCGGATATATGAACAAAATAGGAAATTCGATAGTTGCTTTCAGGACCGGCAGTATAGTAAAGCTGCACATACATACGATGACTCCGGAAAAGGTATTGGAGTACTGCCGCAGGTACGGAGAATTCCTTACTGTCAAGGTAGAGAATATGATGATGCAGCACAACGAAATAATTGCGAAGGAGCAGAAAAAGCAAAAGCAGCGTAAAAAATACGCTGTGGCGGCAGTAGCAAACGGCGACGGGATACGCGATCATTTCAGAGAATTCGGCGCCGATATCGTAATAAACGGCGGACAGTCAATGAACCCGTCTGCCGGTGAACTGATTTCCGCTTTTGACGAAGCCAACGCGGATACGGTGTTCATTCTCCCGAACAACGGCAATATCATTCTCTCGGCTAAGCAGGCGGCTGAACTGTACAAAAAGTCGGATGTCCGCGTGATACCCACAAAAAACATAGGAGACTGCTATTCCGTACTTTCGATGCTCGACCTTGACCGTGAGAACGCAGACGACATAGAACGCGATATGAATGAGGCAATGAAAGGCACGGTCACGGCTGAGATATCACGAAGCATCCGTGACACGGAAATGGACGGACTTTCGGTCAAAAAAGGCGAGTACATCGGAATAATCGGAAAGCATATCGTTTCTTCCGACACAGATTGTTATGATACGGCGACTGCGGCGATCGCGCTTACCGAACCCGAAAAACACTCTGCTCTGATAATTCTCGAAGGAAAATGCGCGGATCCCAAAACAACCGACGACATACGATCATATATTCGTGAAAAATACCCTAAGCTTGAGACTTATATCAACTACGGCGGTCAGGATATATATGACTACATAATGGTGGTGAGCTGATCATGGATATCCGGTTTTATTTATTGTGCGCAGCAGCGGCTGCCGCCGCATATCTGCTCGGCGGTCTCAATCCGGCTATAATTATTTCAAAAGCACTTTACAGGCAGGATATCCGAAAACTCGGAAGCGGTAATCCCGGCTTCACCAATTTCAAGAGGGCCTATGGGCTCAATCCGGCATCGGTATCCGTTATGCTTCTCGATATACTGAAAACTGCGGTACCGGCATTCACGGCTTCGGTCATATTCGGCAGTCTTTACGGTATGACGCAGTTCGGCGCGGCTTTCACCGGGCTGTTCGGAATGCTCGGACACTGCTTTCCCGTGTGGTACGGTTTCAAGGGCGGCAAGGCTTTTATGGCAGGATTCGGAACGATATGGTTCGTTGACTGGAGAATGGCTTTGATAGCCACGGTACTGTTTCTGATCCTTCTGTTCACGGTAAAGTATATGTCGGTATGCGCCTGCGTTTCATCGCTCTCCTGCCCGGTGATGCTTGCGATACTCGGCGCGGAAAGTCCGGCGGTGCTGGTGCTTTCCGCGTTATCGGCGCTGCTTGTGATCGCAAGGCACAAAGAAAATTTCAAAAGACTGAAAGAGGGGACTGAAACGAAATTCAGCCTGACCGGATAAACGTATTGACAATCTTCCCGTTTCAATGTATAATCAAAATACAGATATCACCGATACCTTCGGATAAGAAAGGAAATATACAATGAAAAAGAGTAACAACAAGATACCATTATGTATTATCTCCGTATTGCTCGGATTATGTTGCGGGCTTTTTCTCGGAGTGCATTGGAGAGTCATCAGGGCAGCGCTGACCGGTTCAGAAATGCCCGAAATGCCGGAAGGACATAAATGCTGTCACAAGTGCAGATGCGGAGGAACAGACAATGACTGAAGTACGCTTTTATTCAAGATCCGGCAATACAAAAGCTGTCGCGGAGGCGATAGCAAAAGCCGCCGGCGTTACGGCGGTTTCTGTTACCGACACGGGTGCGGCAATTAAAGATAAAACCGATATACTTTTTATTGGAGGAGCGCTTTATGCTTACGGAATAGATGCTAACCTAAGATCGTATATCGATACACTGTCCTCAGACAAAGTCGGTAAAGCCGTGGTCTTTTCCACAAGCTGGCTGTCCAGACACGCTCTTGACCTGATAAGAAAAAGTCTTGAAGAAAAAGGGATCTCCGTATCGGAAGAGACACTGTATTTCCGGGGTAAACCGAATGAAACACAGCTGAAAGAAGCGGAAGAGTTTGCAAAACGATTCACACTTTGAATTTTCCGGGGATACCACATTAAAACAATGGGACTGCCTGTTATCAGGCAGCCCGTTTTTTATTATTTACCGTTCCCGCCGAGCTTGGATTTAAGCTCTTCAAAACGATTCTTCATATCGTCACTGAATTTCTGCATCTTCGCCTTGATCTCGTCGGATTTTTCCTGACGAAGCCGCTTCTGTGCTTCCTTTTTCATTTCTGTTTGCAGCTTCACGGCTTCGTCGATCTCAGCCTGTACTTCCGCCGCATCATAGCGCGTGACAGTAACAGCGAATTTTGACAGTCTGCTCTCTATGGAGTTTCCCGATGTTTCCTGCGCCATAAGCAGCAGCGCGGTCTGACCTTCACCAATGTTCTGAGCGACCTTTTCGATTATCGAAGCGTTCTGAACCGCTTCACCAGCGTCAAAGGCACTGCCAATGAGCGAACCCATGCTGCCGCAGAGTATCATACCTATCGGACCGCCGAGGATTCCGGTAAGCATTCCTATAAGACCGCCGGCGTAGGTGTCATCCCGCGTCTCAACGCCGATATCGAAGCTGTCGCGGACGCTTACAGCTCCGGACTCTCTTTTGACAAGAGCAGCCTGCGACACCACATAATCCGGTGTTACAGCCGCATTTTTCAGCTCGGTTATAGCCTGATATGCCTCACTCTCCACATCAAATACTACTGCAATTACATTTTCAAGCATTTTTATTTTCCTCCGTTAAATTCTGTATTCTTTTCTCAGGCGGCGGACTTCCTTATCCAGCTCTCTCAGTCCCGCTTCGATCTCCGAAGCCACATAATCGGCTACCATTATCGCTTTGTAAAGCATCTGTGCGCCCGCTATAAATGCAGCTTCCGTTTCTTCCTTGCTGCCGGAGACCACCTTTGATGTTTCATCGCCGTCATTGAGGAAAAGCACCGTGTCCGGCACTCCGTTTCCGTCGGTGTCTCTGATATAGACATTGAACTCGCCGTCGCCGGTGAGGTCAATAGCAACAGTATCTATATCGCCGTCGGAATCGGCGTCGATTATGGCGATATCCGCTTCCTTGTCTCCGTCCAGATCGAGCAGTATCTCGTGAATACCGCCTCTTACAAGCAGCGGTCTGAGATCGCCGTTCAGCTTCATAAAGCCTTTTAATTTCATAAGTGTTCCCATATTTAAAACCTCCGAAAAATATATTTTACCCGATGAACGGGTTAATTACAGAATTCAACAGTCTGATCTCTGAACTGCTCAATATCCTTACATTCCCGCTTTAGTCCCAGGAGCTCCTATAGTAATAAACCTTCCGCCGCTTCTGTGATCTTCTTTTGCAGCCGGATATATTCAGCCGCATCATCAGGACCGAGAAGCTCCAGTATTCCGGTGAGCCGTGTCAGCACTTCTGCTTTCCGGTCAGCCGTAAGCCGCTCGCCGGCTTCGGTCATCTCAACTACAGTATGCCGATTGTCGGCAGTGTCAGCCAAGCGGCGCACATATCCCTCATTTTCAAGCTTATTGAGTATAACGGCGATCCTTGCAGTGCTCACAAGAAAAGCATCGCTCAGCTCTTTTGGATAAGCCCTGCCGCCGTGTGTTCTGAGATACATCAGGACAAATATCTCCGGTTTTGTTGTTTTCCCGAGCTCGCGAATTATTTTCATATATGGGCTTTTGACCATGAGCTGTAACAGTTCTTCCGCAAGTTCACTATATGTCATACAGTCCCCCATAAAATAACTAATATTGTTAGCAATTACTATTATAACACTTCCGGACAGATTTGTCAATACGCGGATAATTTAAGTTTCCCCAAAATCAATTACAGAAAACCGGACGAAAGCCGATAAATAAAGGGATAGAGGCAAATAAAAAATTGAAAATTGCAAAAAAACAGTGCAATATCATCTCCAATATGGTATAATGATAATAACGACAAAACCATGTACCAAAGGAGAGAATTGCACCATGGTCAATTATAACACAACAAACAGCAATCTGACAAGCGGTATCTGCAAGGAAATATATTTCAGGGGATTTGCTAAACGCTTCTGCGGTGAGGTATTCGGTGAAACGGCAGCGCTGCTTCTGTTCAATAAATATGTCAGACCGTGAAACAGCAGTATATAGCGACATATCTCGGTATCGCTCCCGAATCGTTAAGCCGTATCAAGAAAAGTCTTAAAGAAGAATGACGAAATGTGACACCATCAGCGTATAATAAAGACAGAAAAATGCCCTCTTGCACCGAACAAGAGGGCAATAATTGTAAAAAGCCCTGATATTGTCAGCAGCGGAGTATGTGGCATATCGTGAGAGCTTATTCCGGCTTTTCCTATTGACCGTTTCGGTCAGATGTGGTATAATAGGAAAAACAGCAGATCCGGCTCAAACCGGCGGTGTCGGAGAAGCCGTCAGATCGATTGAAACCGTCCTGGACGGAAGCGAATAATTGTATCTGAAAAATCAGTTTCCGGTATCGGCTTGCTATTTACAATTTATGTGGTATAGTACAAAAAGTGTCCGGAAAGCATTGTATGCGGATCTGCGCGGGATAACCCGGAAAAAGAGGAATAATTATGAAAGAAGAACAGAGAAGAAAAAAGAAGATACTGCTGGCAAAGATATTGATATGCTTTGTAGTCCTGCTGATCATCGTACTGCCGCAGGTCATAGGAACAGCAGATACGATCGGAGAGCGCGGAGAATGGAAAGATCTCGCCGACCTGAACGGCAGGAACATAGGTGCAGTGCAGCATTCGGAGCTTGCAGCACTGTCGGAACAGACTTGGCCGGACGCAACTATCGTCTATGCGGAAGATTTTTCCGAGCTGCCTTCTCTTCTTGCAAACAGCACGATAGACGGATTCATTGCACCGAATGAAGATGTTGACAGTATACTCCGGAACAATCCGCAGTTCACGGTAATGATGAATTCAAATAAAAACTCAATGTTTCCGGGTCAGGAAGATGGCTTTTCGGACGTCTCTGTCATCGTAGCCTCTGCCAATTACGCCTATACGCCTAACCGCCATGGTCTTGATTTCATAAAGCGTCCCGGCGTAAAGATAGCCGGTATCACGGGTTCGGAGCTTGCGGTGCTGCCGGAGCAGCTGATACCCGGTTCTCAGATCGAGAATTACAACAATTTTGCGGATATGTTTGCGGCTCTTGAAAGCGGCAAGGTCGATGCGGTTGCCGCATACTACACCCAGATCGCCATGATAAACGAGAACTATAAGGATCTGGCGTACATATATGAACCGCTGACTACTATAGATTACGGATTCGGCACGCGTAAGGACGAAAAAGGCAATGACCTTAAAAACAAATTCAACCAATTCCTTGAGAAGTTAGAGACAAGCGGTGAATACCGGCTTATTGTCAATAAGTGGATCAATATGCCCGAGGACGGCGATTCTTCGCTGAACTATACATTTTCCGGAGAAAACGGTATTCTTCATGTATGCACCCCCGGAACATGGTTCCCGATGACTTTCTTCAAGGGCGATCAGCCTACGGGAATGTTCGTGGATCTTGTTGACAGATTCTGCCTTGAATACGGTTATGAACCGAAGTATGAGTGCGTTGATTATCCCACCCAGGTTGCCGGTATTGCCACCGGAGCCTATGATATTATGGCAGACACACTTTTCATAACTCCGGAACGTCTTGAGCAGCTCAATATCACTGACAGCGTTATCCGCAGCTATATGTACATCGTGGAACGCACCGATGCTGAAACTGTCACGGCTTCAAAAGCTGAAATACTTGCAAAGAATCTTTTCAACGGTTTCAGGATAAACTTTATCAATGACGAACGCTGGAAAATGGTTCTCAGCGGTGTGCTGGCGACGATTCTCCTTTCCCTGCTTTCCGGAGTTATAGGAACCATTCTCGGTGCGGTGATCTGCCGCATGAGAATGAGCAGGAACGCTGCCGTTACAGCGTTTGCACAGCTCTATGTCAAAGCGGTGCAGGGGATACCGATACTTGTGCTTCTGATGGTGCTGTACTATCTTATCTTCAACAATGATAAAATATCCGCGTTCGCTATATGTGTCATAGGATTTTCACTTGACTTCGCGGCGTATGTTTCCGAGATATTCAGAAGCGGGATCGAGGCTGTACCGCCGGGTCAGGCACGCGCGGCAAAGGCTTTGGGATTTACACCTGTACACGGCTTTGTCAAGGTCGTGCTCCCTCAGGCAATGCAGCATATTCTTCCCGTTTACAGCGGACAGCTCGTATCAATGGTCAAACTTACTTCTGTCGCGGGGTATATCTCGGTCATGGAGCTCACAAAGGTAACGGATATCATACGCAGCCGTACATATGATGCTTTCTTCCCGCTCCTGACTGCCGCACTGATTTATTTCCTGCTTTCAAATCTTCTTATTTTGATAATGAAGCTCATAAGCGGGAAAATAAACCGTATTGACCCTGCACGCAGGCTTAAAGGCATCAACAAGGATTTCAACATTCCGGAGACCGGCATCTCAGCAGACAAATCCGCCGGCGCAAGCAAGGATCTGCTTGTCATAGACGGACTTGCCAAGAGCTTTGAGGAAGCTTCTCCGCTCAAAAATGTGTGCTGCACTGTAAAAACGGGAGACGTTATTTCGGTGATCGGACCTTCCGGTACCGGAAAGAGCACGCTTCTTAACCTCATAAATCATCTTGAGATCCCCGACAAGGGAAAGATACTGTTCGACGGCGAGGATACTCTTGCTCCGGGATACGACTACAGCAGGCTTCGCCGACGCGTGGGAATGGTGTTCCAGTCATTCAACCTGTTCTCACATCTTACGGTCGTGGAAAATATCATGCTGGCACAGACCGAGCTGCTGAAGCGCAGCAGACAGGAAGCTTACGAGAGATCTATGGCGCTTCTTGATGCCGTGGGACTTATGGCTAAAGCTTACAATTATCCGTATGAACTTTCCGGAGGTCAGCAGCAGCGTGTCGCAATTGCAAGAGCGATAGCAATGGATCCCGAGATAATGCTGTTTGACGAGCCTACTTCGGCACTTGACCCCACCATGGTCGGCGAGGTGCTCACGGTCATCAGAAATCTCGCGCAGAAGGGCATGACTATGCTTATCGTCACACATGAGATGAAATTTGCGAGAGACGTTTCAAACCGCGTGTTCTATATGGACGAGGGCGTGATCTATGAGGAGGGTGAACCCGAACAGATATTCACTTCGCCGGCAAAGGACAAGACGCGTCAGTTCATTAATCATCTCAGGATATTAACCTATAAGCTCAAGGATAACAAGTCCGATGCTTTGTCGCTCATACATGAGGTTGACAGCTTTTCGCACAGATATATGGTCCCACAGAAGGTGCATCTTAAGCTGCTGACTGTTGCAGAGGAACTTTGCATGAACAGTTCATTTGTTGAGTTCGGCAATGATACCGAGGTGGATATCAGCTTTGAGTTCTCGCCGGAAAACAGCAGCGTTCACTTTACTGTTGACTACGGAGGTACCCTCAGAGACCCGCTGACCGATGATGAAACGATCCCTGTAAAGCTGCTGAAAAACGCTTCCTCCGATCTTGCGTACACATCTGACGGCGGAAGAAACCACATAGAGGGCAGCATTTCACAATAAGAGCATTTGATCATAATATAACAATACTCCCGTTCCGGCGCATCTGGCAGATGTGCCGGAATGGGAGTATGTATTTACAGGAATAACAGCGGTTTTCATGCTGCTGCAGAAATAATGGTATCTATTCCTGAATATGTGCAGATGAAAAAACTTGAGGTGAGATTCGAGGGAGAGGACGAATACTGCTCGTTCAGACGCGGGGAACGTCTGCCACACCTGCGACGATCTCGACGGCGAGCGGTTCAAGATATCCGAAGCGGCTGTCGGCGTGAACTGTCCTCCGATGCACCCGTTCTGCCGGTGCAAGGTCACCACACCGCAGGAGACGCTTGAAGACATTCAGGCAGATATCGACAGAATGCTTGAAGGAACCTCTATCGAGGAGATAGAGCAGAGGCTCGATCAGATGATAGCGGAACGGGAAGCTCTTCCAGAGAGCGATTCAACGTTGAATTTGGCGGAACTGTCAGCAAATTCAGCGGAAGAAAACTCGCTGAATCTGTTGACAGACGGGAAGAATGGTGATAAAATAAACGGTAGAAGTATTTAACGGCGTTTAATAAACCCATTGACAGCAATGATGTTTACAATGTCTATGAGAACGCAACCTTGAATGTGTTGGAAAGAAAGCTGAATGGAGAACATATATCCGACGAGGACGAACAACACGAAATAGTAAAGGCAACCTGCTCGGAATTAGGAATTGAGTATGAGAGGTGGTTAAGATGAAAGAAAAAGAATTAGAAAAATTAAGAGAGCTTTTTAGAGACAAGCTTCGCGAACTTTGTGAAAGATGCAGAGAAAAACCAGTCAAGGATGCTTTTGTAAAAGAGGAAAAAGCACTGAGACAGTGGTACGAAGAAGAGTATAAGCGTATTTCTGCGGAATGATAATTATTTTCAGCGCACGCCCTTGGGTATGCGCTGTTTTTATGCCCGAAAGGAGAAATAATGGCAGATATATTTCGTAATACAGAACCGATGAAACTGTCTGTCGGTGTCAAGATCACTAATGCAGAAGAATTTGAAAAGCTGGTCGATGATGTAAGCCAGAAATATGAGGCTTTTCAGGAATCTGTCAGACGGCTGAATGATTTTCAGCTTGAATATAAGACAGGCTGATTTTGCATTCGCCTGCAAAAAACTCAATAACATTGCCGTTTCTGTTTTTCGTTATACATTGGCAATAAGTGCAGCAGCGGGTGCGCGCAACAGTGATATGCTCCCGGTGATCTTCCAGATGAGGTCATCAAATCCGGTTACAGACTGAAATCTGACCTGATCCCTTAAATCAAGTCGTTGCCGGAAATGCTTTACATATATACTGATTTGTGGTATAATAAATTGATATACTACAGTACCGGTTCGAGCATAGTCAGGTTATGAAAAAGGAGCCATAATATGAAGATAGCTGTTTTAGGTTTAGGTGTTATAGGTACGACATACGCTTATGCGTTTCAGCAGGCCGGTCACGATACATTCCACATCATCAGAGAGGGCAAGCAGGTCCCGGATTCGCTCCCGATACATCTTCTTGACGGAAGATACGCCCCTAAAGGCGAGGAAAAGGACGGCGAGTACATCGTAAAGCCTGCCCCGGAACACGACGAATATGACTTTATCCTGATAAGTGTTGCAAGCGGTAAGCTGGAAGCAGCTATACAAACTCTGAATGACAGAGATCTTAGGGGAACGGTTATCTTATTCTGCAATTTCTGGAACGAACGGAAAGAAGTGGAAGAAATACTGGGAAATTACAGTTATGTCACTGCATTCCCCACTGCGGGCGGTAAAATGGAAAACAACGGCAGACTTAACTGTGTTCTTTTCGATCATATAATGCTTGAGAGCAGAGAAAAAGCGAAGACAGCAAATTACGATGAACTTATCTCGCTTCTGGACTCGGCTGATATCAGACAGGAAATTCCATACGATATGTTTGAATGGATATGGGTACATATGGCAATAAATGCCGGAGTTACTTCAACTGCCGCACGGGAAGGCAGAATAGATGACCCGAACAGACTTGCAAGGGAGCTTATGTCAGACTCCAAAGCATTGACTATGGCTGTAAAATGTATAAGAGAAACCTTAAAAACTGTCAGCGCAAGAGGTGTTGACCTGAAAAAATACAATAATGAGATATTCCCTTATAAAATTCCTTCCGGAATTGCGGGAATAGCAATGAAGAAGCTCTTTGCGGGAAATGAACTCACATCAAGGATAATGACCCTGCATAATGATGTCAATGATATTTTGTACGGCTGCCGCTGTGTGTATGATGAAGGCAAAAAGCATGATCTTCAGATGCCTTTGTTTTACAGAAATATGGATAAGGTTTTTGAAAGCTTGGATCGAACATAACAATGTTTGTTTACAATGCTGCTATTCATAAGTATCTGAAAAATTTTTCTGAAATAATTTTTATGCAGCATACCCGCGCGGCGGATATGCCGTGCTATATCTACGAAAGGCAATTCAAATGAAAAAAAGGTCAAAAAACGATGAAGAAAAGAACCCGCTGCACAGAGAATACGGGCTTATGAGCAACATGAGGTGGGTATTCTCTGCGATCGTGAAATATGACAAGGCAATGCTGGCGTTCTGTGCGCTCGGTATTGTCTGTGCGCCGTTCATGAACTACCTCTGGACATTCATCTCGAAGTTCATAATAGATATGATAACCGGGAACGGCGATCCGTCGGAGCTTCTCGTGCTGATGCTTATATTCACCGGCGTGCAGGCTGCCGCGACTATGATGAATTCGTTATATTCCTACGAATGGTATCGGTTCATATTCGTGCGATTCAAGCTCATGCTTGAAAAGAATGTTAAGGTCATGAGCGTGGATTTTCCGTGCCTCGAAGACCCCGACCTCATGGACTGCTATCAGAAAGCCTCAGAAGCCTGCGGC